>CAXGRO010000731.1:0-3144 GCA_964012055.1 uncultured bacterium | reverse complement strand
CCGCCAATGCGGCGCAAATCGTCCCCGGTAAAGGCGTGGATGGCCGCCGGCACCTGGGATATCTTTTCGGGGTGCCGCGACGCTAGCGTGACCTTGATGTTCATCAACTCTTCTAGGCTTAGGTCGGCGAGATTGATATCGCTGGCGTGCACCGGTGGGCGGAGGGCTGTAAGGACGGATAAGGCACCGCAGCCAGTTGTGCTGCAGGCGTTTCAACTCAGGCTTTGTTGAAGCCATTGTTTATGCCAAAATAGGGTGCGGCGGGCTGGTCGAGGATGTGGTCTTTTAGGGTTGTCAGGGCGGCGGGCGTTTGCGGCGGGCGAATGACTTTTCCCAGACTTTCCCCGGGCGGACGGCCGAAGAGGGTTTCGTAATTAAAAATAAAGAAACCCGGCAGTTCGGCCTGCCGAGCTTGCTGAACAAAGGCGCAGAAATAGGCGGGGCTATCCCGGTCGGCGTGCACGGCCGGGGCGCGCATGGTGATCATGCCGGGGAAGAGCGGGCGCTCGGCGGCGTCTTGGTGGAGCGGGAAAATCGCTTTTAGGTTGTCGATGCTATAGCCGTCGTAGTACATGGGGAAGATGGCGTCCAGGTGTTTGGCAAAGCGATACCAGTCCTGAAAGATGCGCAGCAAGCCGGTGCGCGGAATGCCGAACACGTAAGCGCCTACTTTAACTTGGGGTGCCGTGCGTCTGACGGTTGTTGAAAGGCGTTTGACGGCGTTCTCTACGGTCTGGCAGCGGTATTCAATTTCCAGCTCGCCCGGCACGTCTTTCTGCGTGTAGGTGTCGCAGTATTGCACGTTGTCGTATTGCAATTCCTCGTCGCACATATCCTTGTAGTTTTTCTTGCAGCTGTCGCAAAAGCAGCGGGCGTTGAAGCGGATGAAATCGAGTATAAAAACGTCGATGGCGTAGTTGCGGCACTGCTCTTCGATGAGGGCGTCGACGTAGTCGAGAAAGGCCGGGTTGGAAAGGCAGCCGAAGTGGCTGGGCTCTAATTTGCCGTCTGTGTAGATGAGAGTGCGCCAGTCTGGGTGGGCGGCCAATATGCCGCCGTTGTTGTCAAATTTGTACTCCCGGCCGACCCAGCCGCCGTCCATGGCCACCGGAAAATAGCTGTGCAATTCGAGGCCGGCGGCGTGGCATTTCTGCAGAGTTTCACCCAGGAGATCGTAGTCCTTGCAGTAGTCGTGGACGGGACCGATCTGGCTGGGGTAGTAAAGGATACCCGGAGCTTTTATGCACATCTGGACGGCGTTTAAATTAGCCCGGGCTACCTCCTCAACCATGATGTCGATGTTCTGCGGCTGAAAATCGCCCAGGAGGATGGCCTCAAATTGATGCGAGCATATGGCTCTTAGCTCTTTCATATCTCAAGGCCGCAATTTAGAAAGTTGGCGCAAGTCGCAGGAATCTGGTCAACCATATCACTCCTGTTTATTGACGGGGATGTGGCGCTAAATCGCGGCCGCAATATAGGGAATTCGGCACTTGGAGGCAAATGCGTTTGGGCGGTGGAAGACATTTTTTTTTATATCGAATAAAATTGAAAGTGAGACTTCCCGCTTAGACTTACTGCGAGTCGACGTCTAAGCGGCCGTACCACACTTCATTGCTATTTGCTTCGTAAGCACCGCTCCAGTAACAATCGATAAAGGGGGGCTGAGTGCCTCCGGCGCGCTTCGTATTGATGTATAGGTGCCAGAAAGGCGAGGGCATTTCCAGCTGTACGGGTGTGCTGATGTTGTGCCAATCTGCGGGTTCATTTTTGGCATACCACAGCTCCGTGGCGGCGCCGCGTCGGCCGCGCGTCAGCAGGTAATGCATACATCCGTCCGGCGTTTGGTAGAGTCGGCCGCTGTTAAAATTGCCCAAACAAAAGTGTTCAAAAGGCCCGCCGGTTTGGCCGACGGCGTGGTAGAGCCGGCTGTTTTGCGGGTCTTGCCCGGCGCCGGCCCACACGGTTTTGGCCGGCTGTCTGTTTTCAAAATAAATGAGGTGAATGCGGCCTGTGTCGTCTACCAGTATGTCCTGCTGCTCGGTTGTGCCGCGCGCGCCGTCCGCCGGCGTGTAGGTGTCGGCGACGTCGCTGATAACTGTCGTTTGCCAGGCGTCAGGCGAGGAGAGAATATCGGGGTTGTGGTAATAATAGGTCTTGAGCACCGGGTAAATGCCGCGCTCCGTTTCAATTTCTTCAATTTCGCCGGTGGTGGGGTTGGGGCGCACAATGCGACTGTTGGGAAAGTGCTCGCCGCGCACAAAATAATCGTCGCTGCAAAAGGCGTGGGCGGCCGTGCCGACGAGTAGGGTAAAGTTGTAGCCCCGCTGTTGCGGGTGCGAGATTGTGCCCTGGGCGATGGGTTGGTAATCGTCGGTGGGTTCCAGCACATACCAGGCCATTTGCGCCAGGCCGCCGGCCACAAAAATCTGGCCGCTTTCGTTGACGGCGGCGCCAAAACGGCTGTCTGCGGTGGCGGGCTGACGCATACTGAAGGTTTGCACCTGGCCCGGAGGGTCAAAGACGGCGTGCCAGCTGGCGCCGTCTCCCGATATTACGTGGGCGCGCCCCTGTGCGTCGACCAGGACGTTGCCGTTTTGCGGCACCGGCGGCAGGGAGGGGCTTACCTGCCAGGGGGCCGTGCCGGTGCGGCAGAAGAGCACCAGGCTCAAATCGTCGCGCCAACTCAAGGCGTACAATGTGTCGCCGTGTCGCACTATATTGGACTGGTTGTAGCCCCAGCAACTGGCGCCGCTGCCGCCGCGCAAGGTGTGTCCGGCGGTGTCGGTGATGCGTTCGATGGTAAATTGGGGTGGTGTTGGTTGGGGATATTTGGCTGGGGCGTTGTTCATATATTATGCTTTGTGTTTTTAGGGTAAGTGGGCGTTTGCCTGGGAGGGGGCTCTGTCAGTGGAGTGTGGCAGTTATCTCAGTGTCTTATTATAAAAAAGTCGATGGTGCGTTGCCAAGCCAGTTTGGTCGCTTTCTCGTCGTAGTGCGGCGTCGTGTCGGGTGATTTGCCCGTGAACATACCCGTCGTACAGATCCATGATGATAAAGTAGGCCACCGCGCCGACGACGATAAAAACACTGGTCTGAAAGGTGTTGGCCCAGGCGGTACTGCGCATGCCGCCGTAGGTCACG
>CAXGRO010000730.1:0-3149 GCA_964012055.1 uncultured bacterium | reverse complement strand
CTGCAGTTTCAGGGCACCTATACCAACGGCTTGCTGGACGGCTCCTCCACCCATTGGCATGACAACGACCAGAAAAAACGCGAAGCCAACCACCGCCAAGGCGCGCCCGATGGCCTCGAGCACCAATGGTACCGTAATGGCCAAACCATGTTGGAAGCCACTTGGGACCAAGGCCGCCTTAAGCAGGCTGCCAGCTACCGTGACAACGGCGAAAAGACCGGCGTCGTGGAGCAAGGCAACGGCAAAATCTACTCCTACTACCCCAACGGCGACAAGATGACCGAGGACACCTACGTCAACGGCGTCCGTGAAGGCCCCGCGCTCTACTGGCACGCAAACGGCCGCATGGGTCGCCACGTCAACTATGCCAATGGCCAGCCTCACGGCGAAGGCACCCAGTGGAAAGCCGACGGCAAAATCCTGCGCCGGGAAACTTGGGACCGCGGCCGCTTGGTACGGCAGGACACCCCTGACCACAACCGCACCGGTCCTTGACCCCGCCGCCGCAGTTGCTTTTCCTCACGCCATGGCGTAGGCTGTTTTCCATGAACGCGCAAACCTTCCCCGCACTTTTCCTCACATGCCTAATGGCCGTCGGCTGCTCGGACTCTAGCCGCCCAGATTCCAAGGACAGCATCTCCGTGGAGACCGACATCAAGGTAAAGAGCCAGATCATGCAGGACCTAGAGGAGGCCGCTTCCAACATCAAGGCCGCCACCGCCTCTGCCAAAACCAACGTCCAACATGTAGCCGGGCGTGCACGCGACATGGCCGACCTTGCCGTCGGAATGGGTCGCATCATTACGAACGTCTCCGATGGCGGCGTCCGGGTCGGCGTCGATGTCGCCCCCAAGGGCTACCAGTGGGAATACAAGGTCATCACACCCAAGGCGGGTGAACTGGAAAAAACCCTCAACGACCTCGGCGCAAAAGGCTGGGAAGTCGTGAAAGCCGATCAGGACTCCCTCCTACTCAAGCGCCGCAAACAGTGAACCGCGGATTCTACCGCGCCGAACTTCACGCTGGTCGCGACGCCCTTGCCGCACTTCGCAGCGACCACGAGGCTCTCTTTGCCCGCGCCGCAGCCGGCAATCCTTTCCTTTCCCCGTTGTGGGTCCACACTTGGCTGAAGGAAGTCGGCCACCTCAACTACCCGGTCGCTCTCACCCTGCGCAATGGTGAAGGTCAGCTCGTCGCCTTTTGGCCCTTCATCGAGTTCCCCGCCCTCGGTGGCCAAGGCCTCTGGCCCCTGGCCTCAGACATCGCCAACATCATGGAACCCCTCGTCGACCCCGCCGACTCCGAACTACCAGCCGCCGTCCTGTCCCACCTTCCACTCCTGCTGGAAACCTATCGCTACCTTTGGCTTCCACTTTTCCGCCAAGACTGGATCGACAACTGGCTCCGCCCCGCCCTCGCCTCCTTCGCCAACCTCCACCTCCTACGCCCTCGCAACCGCACCTTTTACACCCAACTCAGCCAAGGCTCGTGGGACGATTATCTCCAAGCCAAGCTCGGCCCCAAGTCTCGCAAATCCCTTCGCTACGATACCAAGCAACTCGCCGAACAAGGCAACGTCCAGCACCAGGTCTGTGCCAGCGCCGACGAGACCGCCGCGCTGCTTCCTGAGCTCGAATCCATCGAACGCGAAAGCTGGAAAGGCACCAGTAATCAGCGTCATCTCAGCCATCACCGACTCGAGAAATTCTACCGCCGCCTCCTCCCCGAACTCGTCGCCGCCGGGCAAGCCCGTGTCTCTACCCTCACTCTCGACCGCATGGCCATTGCCTTCGAGATCGGCCTCCTCGCCCCGCGCTACTACGGCCTCTTTCATGTCGCCTACCTGCCTGGGCACAAGAAACACTCCCCCGGCCGCCAACTCCTGCTGCGCAATCTCCAGCAATGCCACGACGAAGGACGCACTCACTATGACTTTCAACAGGGCGTCTACCCCTACAAAGAACGCTTTGCCGATGAAACCATGCCCCTTCACGACGTCCTCATCTGCCAGCGCACCCTCCCCGGCCGCCTCAACTACTGGCTCACACGCCTCGTCTCCCGTCGTGCCCGGCGTTGACCCCGTCACCAGTGCCGCCTAACCTCTCCTTGACGGGCGATTGGCGCAGTGGCTAGCGCACCGGCTTTACACGCCGTTGGTCGGGGGTTCGAATCCCTCATCGCCCACCATCTTCTTACTCGTTTTTGCGGGACTTTCTCAGTTAGCGAGCCCAGTAGGGCGAAGCTACGAACTGCGGCTTACACAGTTTTAACGCAGACTGAGAGAGTTCATTGCCCATGAATGGCAGACATGGTCCGTTTCCGTTGCGCTTTGGTAGAGGTTCACAGAGGGTTTCGTTGTACGCACCTACACCCGCCTTGCCCTATTACCGGCTTATGTATCGGGTCGGTGGAAAACGTCTTCAGCGCACCTTTGCTTGCATTGAGAGAGCGGAGGATGCAGCAAAGGCAATCGCCGAGCAGATTGCCAAGGCGCAGGTGTTGTCCAAGGAGATGCTGAAAAAGATTCATAAATTACTGAAGCAGAACAATCAGCATCCTAACGTCCTTTACGCAAGGCAGTCATCGGATCGCCCTCGCTACCTACATACCATTCAAATTCATCTTCTACGGTTTTCCTTAGGGAAATACATGATTTATGATCAGCACGTTTCTTAAATTTTGACTGATATCTAAAATATTCGACAACCAAGCCCATTGCATACATAGCACCTCTTTTCATTGCATGATTTACAAGGATCATTACGGGCAAAAATGGCCGTAAATTCCAGAATAATGAGGGATATCGCATCAGGAAGTACCATAATTTCTTGCTGCGTAAAATCGCCCAAAACCCAGGGGGTTCATCTCTTAATTGAGCAGGTATGTAATTCTTATCATCGCGATGTGTAACCGGATCAAAATATCTAGATTTATTTAAATTATTTATATACGATCGCCGTCCATATTTTTTAATATACGCCACCGCGCATCTTAACTTCAAATAGGGAAGCCAAGTCTCCATAGTAAGCCTCGGCAAACCAGTTAAACAAAGACTATTTAAGCTGTCAGAAGCGTCTTTATCAGATATGTCCAATAAATATTTTTCTTCGTCATCTATGGTAGACCCTATAAGCCCTTGATATCTCGCA
>CAXGRO010000729.1:0-3154 GCA_964012055.1 uncultured bacterium | reverse complement strand
GACGGGCAGGCCCCCGAGGGACTCACAAAGCACCAGAGGCAAGGCCCCCACCCACCTGCACCAGCAAGCCCACGCCAACAACAACACAACCTCCAACAGTCAAGCCAAAAACAAAAAGGAGAAACCTCATGCAGCGATTTAATAGAACACCCTGTTACAGTGGCCCGGACGACCCCGAAAGAGGACAAATAAGGGGGACCGTGCAATTAGGCGAGACATTTATCGTAGAGACCGTAGGTGGGTCGGATCACGATTACGAGGCTGCGGGAGAAGTGCAGGCGGGACTCATCACGTCGGCGCTTAGCCATGTGCGGCATTCGCGGCCGGGAGGGCCCATTGAAATTGAAGGGATTGAGCCGGGGGATTGGGTGTCCATTGAGATTATTGATATAGAAGTGGGGCCATATGGGTTTTATCGCAACGGCGGGCCGCACTGGGGGTATACGCGCAACGTGGCGCCGGTGCGGGATGGGCTCATTTACTTTCCGCCCGACTTTGTGGTGCCGGTGCGGCCGATGGTAGGCATTATACAGCTCGAATCGGTGGCGCCGCATCCCATAGATCACGGGGGCAATATGGATTTTAACTCGATCCAGCCCGGCAGTACGGTGCACATTCGGGCGCAGAAGAAGGGGGGGTTGCTCACCTTGGGCGATACGCACGGGCGTATGGGGGACGGGGAGTTGACCGGGGCCGGGGTGGAGATCGACACGGCCACCACCATCAAAGTGGACCGCTCGCCCGGGTTTCCCACCTGCAACCCGGTGGTGGAGACGACCGGGGTGGTCGAATGCGCCGAAGAGTGGCTCACCGGGGCGCAGGGGGCCGACTGGCCCGAGGCGATCAAGATGGCGTGGACCGAGATGGTGGCGCTGATCATCGACCGCTACGACACGACGTTTGAATACGCCAATATGATTGTGGGGACTATAGCGGATGCGCGGCCCGGGTTTGCCACCGGCTATATGGGCGGCTATGTGACCTGCCAGCTGGCGGTGACCAAAGAGCTGCGGCGTACCGGACAGCCCTACCAGCCTTAAGAAGGGAGGGTGTGGTGCGCCGCAGCTGTCTGGGTGAATACTGGTAGGCCGTTACTGTCGAGCGGCTATCCTTCCAGCAGGCGCTGCATGTTGAGGCCCAGGATGAGGGCCTGGTCTTTCTCGGGGATGAAATTGCAGTGGGTGCGGAAGACTTCCAGGGATTGCTGGTAGGTCATGGAGGAGAGCACCGGCGGGTAGTCCGAGGCCCAGCACAGGCGTTCGGGGCCGTAGTATTCGTAGAGCTTGCGTACCATCCAGTGAGTGTCGGAGTAGGGGTAGTCCCAGGCCACCTGCGAGACGTAGGCAAAGCCCGACATCTTGAGGTAGATGTTGGGGACTTCGGACGATTTGAGTACTTCTTGGAAATTGGGGTAGGGAGGCTCTTCGCTGGCGCGGGTGCCGGCCATGTGGTGGCCCATGAAAATGGTGTCGGGGAAGCGTTGGGCCAGTTTGCGCACGTGTTGGTGCCAGGGGGCGCCAAAGGCGAGGCTGACGATGAGGTCCAGTTCGGCGGTCTTTTCAAAAAAGGCCAGGCCGTCGGCCGACTCGAACCATTCGTAGTCGCCGGCCAGGTAGTGGGTGTAGCCTTTGAGCTGGTATTTTTCGGCGGCTTCAGCCAGGCGCTCGGCGGCGCCGGGGGTGTGGTAGGTGTCGCTCCAACTGCAGTCGACGTCGGCGAATTGGACGATGCGGTCGGGGTATTGTTTGACGCACTCGGCGATGTAGTCGTTGTTATTGGGGTTGTGGTCGATGTTGGCGCATACGAGGACGGCTTTGTCCACTTTATTGTGGTCCATTTCCCAGATGAGCTTTTCGATGCGGCCGTGGGTGTCGGGGTTGGGTACGTTGGGTTCGTAGGGCCAGTAGTCCCAGGCGTGGGTGTGGCAGTCGATGATCATGGGGTTTCTCCTTATTTTAGGGTCTCATAAAGTAAAAAAATGGCAGGATCACACCAGAGGAGGAAGAGATGGCAGAGATAACCGTTCCGGTGCGCTATTACAAGGATTACGAAGGGGGCTACGACTACGGCTACGAAGACCTGGCCTTGCCGTTTGACGAATGCGCCTTTTTGCTGGTGGATGTGGACGGGGGGTACTCGTTTAAAGACGGAGGTGTACATCCGACCACCGAGCAGTTCATTGCCCCGGCGCTGGCGGCGGCGCGCGGCGCGGGCATGAAGGTGGCCTATGTGCACAACGATATGCGGTTGGTGGCGTGCCAGGGGATTATGGCCGGTGAGTTCTGGAGCAAAACCAAATTAAAAGAGGGCGATATCACAAAATACTGGAGCCAGAATCCCGACTACAAACCTGAGTACGCCGATTGCGTGGCGCCCCGCGAGGGTGAGCCGAATGTGCCCAAGTGGATGTGGAGCGGTTTCCGCGACACGTTTTTGGACCAGCGCCTGCGCTCGTGGGGCACCAAGACGCTGATTGTGGTGGGCTACAGCCGCCGCGCCTGCCTCCACTACACCTGCTCCGAGGCCATGGGGCTCAACTACCGGGTGATTCTGCTGCGCGATTGCTCCAACCCGCCGGGCGAAATCGAAATGCCCGACACGCTGGACGACAGCCTGCCCGAGGGCGGCTGGGTAAACCGCATGATGCTGCGCCAATTTGAACACTTGATCGGCTACACGTCTACTTCGGCCGAGTTTGTCGAGGCCTGCGGCAAGATGGCTTAGCCTGAATTTCAGGTGGGGAGAGGACTATGGAAGACTACGCGCACGTTAAAAAACCAGATCTGGGGTATTGCTACGAGTTTGGCACCGATGAGCTCAAGGCGATGGACGAATGTTTGGAGGCGCACGGCTTTGCCATCATCAAAGACGTGCTACCGCCCGAACGGGTCGAAAAGCTCAAACAAGCGGTGTACGACGGCACCGATCCCGAGGGCGCGTTAAAAGCGGGGGAGAGCCGCACGCGGCACGCCTGGGTCGAGTCGGGACCGGGTGCCTGGGAGTTGATGGATTACGAGCCCTTTATGGATATCCACCGCCATTTGATTGGCACCGACGATCTGACCATCCACCGCTCGGCGGCAATTATCCGCAAGAGCGGCTCGCAACCGGTGACCTGGCACACGGATTGGTGCGGCTATTCGACCGAGGTCAA
>CAXGRO010000728.1:0-3160 GCA_964012055.1 uncultured bacterium | reverse complement strand
GACCTCATCGCCGGCGCCCTGGTCGACGAGCCGCCCGCCACCACCACCGAAGGCGGCCTGATCCGCGACAATTACAACGCCGACGTAGACGAGTTGCGCGGCGTCAGCAGCGGCGGCAAAAACTGGATCGCGCAGCGCCAAACGCACGAGCGCGAGCGCACCGGCATCGCCTCGCTCAAGATCGGCTTCAACCAGGTCTTTGGTTATTACATCGAAGTTAGCAAGGCCAACCTCGACCGCGTACCGCAAGACTATATCCGCAAACAAACCCTGACCAACGCCGAGCGCTTTATCACCCCCGAGCTCAAAGAGTACGAGAGCAAAGTCCTCAGCGCCGAAGAGCGCCTGCAGGAGTTGGAAAACCAACTCTTCCTCGAACTGCGCGACCAAGTCGCCGCCTGGACGCCCCAGGTGCAGCAAATCGCCCGTTCCCTGGCCTGCATCGACGTGCTGGCTGGCCTGACCAACCTGGCCCAGGACCAGAATTACGTGCGCCCCCAAATCGACGACGGCCACGCCGTCGACATTGCGGAGGGCCGCCACCCCGTCGTCGAGCGCCACCTGCGCGACCTCTTTGTACCCAACGACCTGCACCTCGACTGCGACGGCGAACAAATTCTGCTGGTCACCGGGCCCAATATGGCCGGCAAAAGCACCATCATCCGCCAGGTGGGTCTCATCGTAATCATGGCGCAAATGGGCAGTTTTGTGCCGGCCCAAAGCGCCCGCATCGGCGTCGTCGACCGCATTTTTACGCGCGTTGGCGCCTCCGACAATTTGGCGCGCGGCGAGAGCACCTTTATGGTCGAAATGAACGAGGCGGCCAACATCCTCAACAACGTCACCTCGCGCAGCCTCATCCTCATGGACGAACTGGGCCGCGGCACCTCCACCTTCGACGGTTTGAGCATCGCCTGGGCCATCATCGAATACCTGCACGGCCGCGACCAGACGCGCGCCCGCACCCTCTTCGCTACCCACTACCACGAACTCACCGAACTGGAAGGCAGACTAGAACGCCTGCGCAACTACAATGTGCTGGTGCGCGAAGAAAAGGGCCACATCGTCTTTTTGCACCGCATGGTCGCCGGCCCCTGCGACCACAGCTACGGCATCCACGTGGCGCAAATGGCCGGCATGCCCGGCGAGGTGATCGGCCGCGCCCGCCAGCTGCTGGCCCAACTGGAAGACGAACAAATCGATACCAAACCGCTCCACCTCGAAAACGGCGACAAGACCGCCGCCGCACCGGCGCCGGCGCCCGAGGCGCAGCAAATGGAACTCTTCAACCCCGCCGCACCGGCGCCCTTTGCCGAGGAATTGCAGAATATGGATCTGAGCCAGATCACGCCCCTGCAGGCGTTGCTCAAGCTCAATGAATGGAAAGAAAAAATGACTGAAAGAGGGGAGAATAACTAACCATGGCATCGCCGTCCGACCGCTTCAGCCGCCTCGAAAAAGTGGCCGTTTTCCTCATCGTTCTAGGACCGGAAAAAGCCCGCGAAATCCTCGCCGACGTCGACCTGGAGATGGTGGAAGCCATCAACACTTCCATGGTGCAATTGGGCGATATCAAACCCGAGGAAAAGGCGGCGGTAATGATCGAATTCGCCGGCTTTTTTTACGAGAACAAACCGCTCACCGAAAAAATAAAAGAGCCGGATGCCAAAAAAAAGCGGGCCAAGAAAGCGCCTGCAAAACCGCACAAAATGCCCTCGAGCAAAACGCAGACGCAAACGCCGCACAAAATGCCCTCCACCCAACCCGACGAGGGCGACGAAACCACCATCCTCAACACCCTACAAAAACTGCGCGAGCGCGTCGACCCCAACAAAATCAACTGGGGCCGCGCCGGCTACGACTTTGGCGAAGGCTTTAAAGGTAAGGGCCGCGACCGCGGTTAAGCGCCCATCTCCTCACTGCCCGATGCCAATCTCAATTCCTGTATTCGCTCCACCAGTGCCCGCCCGATAAAAACCATAAAACCAACGGCAATACTCAGTTCGCCCAAAAGAATAGCTGTGGTCATGACAAACCCTTTCGCATAGGTATTAATTGCTCACACCAAAGTTATAGCAAAACCCGAACCAGATTGACCAAAACAGCACAAGTTATTTAATTTCAGTAAGTAATCTATCATCACTCCATCCCGTAAGGAACCGCCAAAGCGGAAGGTACGTCCCAGTCATGGACCCCAATTTTCCCAAATTTATGAACCAGCCCCCCCAAACCCTCTGCGGCCGCCATCCCGTGCTGGAGGCCCTAAAAGCCGGCCACCCCATCCAGCGTCTGCTCATTGCCAAAGGCAGCCACGGCCCCGTGGTAGACGAAATTTTCACCCAGGCGCGCCAGCAGCGCATCCCCTACGACCTCAAAGACCGCCCCTTTCTCGACCGCATCGCCGGCGCCCGCCACCAGGGCATTGTCGCCTACGTCGCCGCCCACCCCTACGCCGACTACGCCCAACTCTTGCAAAACCTCGATCGGTCTCGCGCCTTCCTCCTCTTCCTCGACCAAATCCAGGACCCCCACAACTTGGGCGCCATCCTGCGCAGCGCCCACGCCGTGGGCGCCGATGCCCTGGTCATCCCCGAGCGCAACGCCGCCGGCCTCAACGCCACCGCCGCCAAAGCCGCCGCCGGCGCCGCCCCCCACCTACCCGTCTGCCGCGTCCCCAATCTACAGCGCGCCCTGCAACAAGCCCGCGACCTCGGCCTCTGGCTCATCGGCCTAACCGCCGACGGCGACCACAACTTCACTACCCTCGATTTCACCACCCCCTGCGCCCTAGTCATCGGCAACGAAGAAAAAGGCCTGCGCCGCCTCATCCGCAAAACCTGCGACTTCACCGCCCACATCCCCATGGCCCAAGCCCAGATCGGCTCCTTCAACGCCTCCGTAGCCGCCGCCCTAACCCTCTACGAAGTCTTCCGCCAACGCCACCTCTCCTAGTATAGCAATGCGAAGTCCCCTCCCTCCCCCCTCTATCTTGCATAGTTTTCTCCTATCTTTTTTTTCTCTTTTGTTTAATTTTTTTTCTCTCTTTTCTCTTTTATGTAGTCTTCTGAAGATTCGCCCACTGAGCCGCGCGATGGGGGTCGCCGCGCGGATTCCAAAGGCCCTGTCCGCAGGACAGCGGACAGGGCCTTTGGCCTCGGAG
>CAXGRO010000727.1:0-3164 GCA_964012055.1 uncultured bacterium | reverse complement strand
ACGGCGTGCCCACCGCCGCCACCGTGCCCACCACCGGCGGCGACGTGTGGCAGCGCCGCGAGGAAGGCGTCTACGAACTCTATCCCTTTGTCGAAGGCCGCGCTTTTGACCCGCAAAATCTCGCCGAAGTGGCCGCTGCTGGCGCCGCGCTGGCCCGCTACCACGGCACCGCCGCAACCTACCGCCCGCCCTTCTCCCACCGCGAGCCCATCGGCCAGTACACCGCCCTGGGATTTTCCGACGCCGTCAGCGACCGCATGGATGACCCCCACCTGCAGGCCGCAAACCTCGAAGCCACCCGCGCTCTGGCCGCCAGCGACGAACAGCGCCAGCTCGTCGACCGCTGCCGCGCCCGCGTCCACGCCATGTGCACCACCTACGCCGGTGCGGCCTACGACCAGCTGGCCGGCTGGGTCATCCACGGCGACTACACCCCCGCCAATCTGCTGTTCTCGACCGCCGGGGAAGTCGTCGGCATCTTTGACCTCGACTGGGCCGTGCCCGGCGCCCGCTGCCGCGACGTGGCCGACGGCCTCTACTTCTTTGCCACCCAACCGCGCCACATCGACGCCGCCAGCATCTGGTCGCTCACCGACGCCGCCCAATTCGACCCCGAGCGCTGCGTCGCTTTCCTACAAGCCTATCAATCCGTCGCTCCCCTCGACCCGACCGAGTTCGACGCCATTCCCCTGGCTTTTGCCGGCCGCTGGCTCTCCATCCGCCTGGAGGGCATGGCCAAAGTAGCGCCCGAAGAACGCTTTCGCTTTTTCTCCCGCGATGTCGAGGCGCCGCTCGCCTGGCTGGACGAGAATTGGGCGGCGCTCTAATACTAACTACTAAGGCAGATCACCAGGACACAGGTTGGTGAAAATCACACCCCAAACTGGCACCGAACCCGCATTTCCCGCAGCATGTAGAGAAGGTTCCCCATGAAACGCAGGATCGTAATTCTGATCCTGGCCGCACTGGCCGGCGGACCAAACAACGCGCACGCCACAGCCGACCTGGCCGCAGTCGACGGCATAGGCGCGTACACGATCATCGAAAAAAGCCCGGTCCTGGCCCCAAATCTCAGCGAATTTCTCACCGGCTATTTGGGCAACGTCAAAAACTACACCACCTACAACCTCGACCAGCACTACGTACATTCAATCGAAGAAGCGCAAAAAAAAGCCGCCGCACTAGGCGCCCACGCCCTGCTCGTGGCCAAAGTCAAAGGCTTCGCCAGCCACCAAAACAGCAGCAAAGCCAAGTTACACCTGCTCGACATCGCCAGCGGCCAAAACCCTGCTCAAATGGTCGGCAACACTGCAAGCGCCCTATTTCGACCCGCCCATGTACCACCACATAGAACCCTACGGCAACCTCGACCAGGTCTTTGCCAAACTCCCCGTCAAAACCTACCAGGCCCCAATTAAGATCCGCTTGCTGGTGGTCTCCGACCAGCTCCCTGCACGACCCCGGCCACTCCACCAGAGCCTACCTGGAATCTCAGCTGCAACTCGCCTCGCGGGTCATGCAGCGCGAATTTGGCATAGAGCTGGTGGCGGAAAAAATCAAACACTGGTCCCCCCCCGACGTCGGCATCCCCGGCATCGCCAAAGCCGCGGCGGGCATCCCCGGCCGCGAGAACTTCGATTTAACCCTGGTGTGCATCGGCCGCCGGCGCCCACTGCCTACGGCAAAGAGCGCAGCAACATTTTGGGCTACGCACACGTGCTCACCAACATCGCCGTCACCTCGGTGATGAACGGCCACGTCTTTGTGCACGAAATAGGCCACGTTTTGGGCGCCATCCACATGGACAAGGGCGGCAACATCATGCACCCCAACTGCAAACCTACGCCCTGGGAGAGCGTTTCAAAATACTGCCGCATATGGCCTTCACCTCCACCAATAAACGCATCATCAACACCACCAAATCCCTCCCGCTCGGCGCCGACTTCTACAGCCACAGGGAAAAAATCGAACAGCTCTTGTCCATCTACCAGGAATTGCAGGACGACCACCTCGAAAGAGTCGCCCCCTCCTACGGTGGGCTGCTGCTGGATCTGAACCGCGCCGAAGAAGCCGTACACCTGCTGCAGGCCGCCGTGAGCACGGCGACCAACAACTCGCTCAACCGGCTCTTCCTGCGCGAGGCGCTGGAAAAAGCCGGCCGCTATGAAGAAGCCAGGGCCTTATTGCAGGAAGATTTTGACGTCTTAAAGACCGGCTGGGAAGAGAGAATGCGGGGCCGGGTCAAAGTAGCGGGTTTTGCCAAAATCAATGTATCCAAATCCCTCTTGCTCTTTGGCCAAACCGCCGTCGGCACCAACAAAAGCAAGCGCATCACCGTTTCCAATCTCGGTACGGAACCGCTGAAAATAAAACACATCGTCGCACCGCAAGACCCCTTCTCGCTAGGCCAAGATGCCCCGGCAACGGCGACCCTGGAACCGGGCAAATCGCTGGATATAGAAATAACCTACCAGCCGCAAACATCCGGATCGCACCAGGGTTATATCGAAATCCTCAGCAATTCCACCAATAAGAGCGCGGTGGTGCGGCTCTCGGGATAGGGCACCCAATAACGCCGCGGTCTCGCTCCTCGAGTTACCCAATCGGGCGGCCGAGGTCTGGATCATTGGGATGTCGCGAGACCTCCATCCACGCCTCACAACGCGCGCAAATGCTCGATGACCTCTTCCACCTCCATCACGTCGCCCAAGTCGATATCGATATCCAACATATTCACTTCGTGCAACAACTCGCAGCGCTCGCCCACCGCCTGCCGCGGCACCACCACCCTAAAAGTATGGGCCGCGTCGCGGCAAGTCGCGTACACGCAGTGGCTGGTGCTGACGCCGGTGACAATCAGCGTGTCCACCCCCAGCGTCGTCAGCATGTCCAGCAGGTTGGTGGCCTTAAACGCCGAGGCGTATTTCTTGCACAAAATGCGCTCGTTGGGGCGCCGTTGCAGGCGCGCGTCCAGCTCAAACATCGACTCGTTCTCCGGCCGGTTGCTGCTAATGCATTTGCGGTCGTGCGGCACCGGCGGGTCGGCCGGGTCGCAGTCGTAGGTCGTAAAGATGATGGGAATCTCCACCTGGCGCGCCACTTCCAGCAACTCACAGGCCCCCTCCACCACCGAATCAATCTGGCTGCCCATCGGCGGCCGGCCG
>CAXGRO010000726.1:0-3171 GCA_964012055.1 uncultured bacterium | reverse complement strand
GGCGGGGCATCGGCTGCGGCTTTTTCGCGGGCGCGCACGTGCATGCGCCCCTCTACCGGGTCGTCCTCGGCAAAACCCAGCACCCGCCGCGCCGCCGGCGCCAGGCGGTCGGGCGTCCACTCCCTATCCCACAGACATTCGACCACCACTTCTCCCACCCCTTCCATGGCCAGCACGTGTTGGCGCATGGGCGAAGCGGCCGCGTCAATGTAAACCCGGCCCCGGTTAAACATGACGATGGCGATGTACACATCGCCACCGCTAACTTCCACATTCTCCACCAGGCCCACTTCTACCACGCTCAACGGCTCCCCAAACATCGGGTCTTTGAGTTGGCGCAAGTGGTCCCACACAGCCTCTGCCGTGAGCATGGTTGACTCCTCCAAAATGGTTGACTCCTTCAAAAATGAGCTATTCTTCAAACGCCCCGCAGTGCAACATACTCGCACCAAAATAGGGATTCATGATCTCGCCCTCCTTCTGAATCCAATACCCCGTCTTATCGCCTTCCACCATGGGGCAGTAGGTCAGGGCATAACCTTCCGGCACTTCCAGCACCTTGACCAACTCGTCCGACAGCGGCCGCAATGCCAGGCGCATAGCCGCCATATCCTCGGCCCCTGCCACGGCCGCCACCTGCGCCCCCAACTCGCCCTCAAAGTACGCCTGCAATTTTTTCATCGCCTCCTGCGCCCGCGCAAAATCATCCGCCGCCAGCGCCTCTTGGGCTTCAACGTAATACTGCAAACGCGGCTCGATGGGCTCGCCGCCGCAGGCGGCCAACCAAATCGTCGCAGTGGCAGTCAAAATCAACAACAGTTTTTTGTCCATGCCCTTCTCTTTCGTTATTATTATGCCCACAGATATAAAAGTTGGATAACATACAACCAAGGAGTTCGATTATGACCAACGCCGGCGCGCCCACTGCTCTCTACGATCTCCACCTCCACACCTGCTGGAGCTACGACGCCTCCGCCCAGCTCGAAAACCACTTTAAACGCGCCACCGAACTCGGCGTGCGTTGCCTCGCCATTACCGAACACCACGTGCTTGACTCGCAGCCACAGGTGCGAGAAACCGCCCGCCGCTACCCGGATATAATTACTATACCCGCCGCCGAACTCACCGTCAACACCTCCATCGGCTCGGTGGATTTGCTGTGCTACGGTTTTCCCCTCGACATACCACCCGCCCTGCAAGAAGTCCTCAACGCCTACCACGCCTGGCAGCACCGCGCCGGCGAGGCCATGTGCCAGGGCATGCAGGCCCTGGGCTACGACTACACCAACGCCCACCGCCTGGAATTGCTGCAATCCTACCGGCCAGACGAAGTCATCGCCGTCCAGGGCGCCACCCACGTCCGCAACGCAATCCAGCAACAGTACTTTCTCGACCGCGGTTTTATCGCCGCCCTCGACGAATACAGCAACCTGAGCCAACGCGCTCGCCAGGAGGTCGACTTTCCCCTCTACCCAGAAGTGGATTTTGTGATACCCACCGTCAAAGAAGCGGGCGTCTCCGTGGCCATAGCGCACCCGCACGGCTATTTTAACCAGGGCGATCAGGCGCGCATGGACGCCCTGCGCCGTGAATGCCATCTGGACGGCATCGAATGCGCCCACAAAGGCGTGCCCGCCGAATTCACCCCGCGCTACCGCGCCTACTGCGTTGAGCACGGCCTCTTTTCCACCGGCGGCTCCGACAGCCACATCGACCAAGACATCCAATTGCGCTTTGCCAGCCACGGCGGGCCGGACGAATGGCTCGACGAATTCCTCCAGCGCGTCGGCCATACCGCTCTGCAATAACCCCGGCAAAGCTACCCTCGTCGCAAAAAACACAGGGATTCTAAAGATATGAACGAAGCCATCGACACATCCCGCCGCATCGCCCTCGACCTGCTGCAGGCCAGTCAAAAAGACATCGACCACGGCCTTGAGCTGCACCGCCACGCGCTAGTCGTCGAATCCTACGGTTTCTCGCCGCGCGGCGCCATCGACGCCGAGCGCGTAAACCAGCTCATCGACGCCGGCGCCACCGATTTTGAACTGCGCGAGACCATGGAAGAAATGGGCCTCATCAGCGTCGCCACCAACCCCGAGCTGGCGCGCGAATACCGCAACGCCCTCGACGACGCCGGCGTCGACTGCATTTTCCAAAACGCCGGCGAGGAAGGCAATTCGGCCCTGCAACTGCTCAAGCGCCTGGGCAATTTCACCTACGTCACCGACATGCTGAGCGAATTCATGCACCGCGCCGCCACCCCCGACGACATCCCCAAAGCCAAAGAGCTGGGCAAGCACTGCCTCTACCTCTCGGGCAACGGCGTGCCGCTGCGCGAAGAGTGGAAAAATACCCAGGAAGAATTGCGCTACGTGCGCACCTTCTTCCAATTGGGCGTGCGCATGATGCACCTCACCTACAACCGCCGCAATATGCTGGGCGACGGCTGCGCCGAAAAAACCAACGCCGGCCTCAGCGACTTTGGCGAAGCCGCCGTCCGCGAAATGAACCGCGTCGGCGTGCTGGTCGACGTCGCCCACTCGGGCTGGCAGACCTGCATTGACGCCGCCCGCGTTTCCGAGCAAGCCATCGTCGCCAGCCACTCGGGCGCCCACGCCCTCAGCGGCCACATCCGCTGCAAAACCGACGAGGTCATGCGCGCCATCGTCGACAAGGGCGGCACCGTAGGCGTTTGCTGCATTCCCGCCTTTTTGGGCCGCAGCGGCGACATCAACGCCTTTCTCGACCACATCGACTACATCGCCGGCAAGTTTGGCGCCAACACCGTCACCATTGGCACCGACGTCGCCTACATCCCCGCCGCCACCACCGCAGCGCGCCAACAACTCACCGCCCTGCGCTCGACGCGGCCGCGCTTTGAATACTTCTGGCCCGCCGACGACCCCATGTTCGACCCGCAGTGGAAGGACGACACCAAGCGCCAGAGCCTGGCCTGGGCCAATTGGCCCATTTTCACCGTCGGCCTGGTGCAGCGCGGCTACAGCGACGACGACATCCAGAAGATACTCGGCGGCAATATTCTGCGCGTGGCGCGCCAGGCATTCCAGGCCGCCCCCTAAATAAACATGTCCGAATCTGCCCCACTCGCCGCCATTAAAGGCAGCGCGGCCGCCTGGAATAAATGGCGGACAGAAGACCCCGCCGCCG
>CAXGRO010000725.1:0-3177 GCA_964012055.1 uncultured bacterium | reverse complement strand
TCCGACCTCTCCTACATGCAAAAACCTGGCACCCTGTCGCTGCTCTACGCCGTTAAACTGCCCACCACAGGCGGCGACACCCACTGGTGTAATTGCGCCGCCGCCTACGAAGCCCTGGACGACGAATTTAAACGCCGCCTGCAGGACCTGCGCGCCGTGCATCGCCACTACATCGAAGAGCAGAACCCACCCGAAATAGTCGACCACCCGGTGGTGCGCACCCACCCCGAAAACGGCCGCAAATCCCTCTACGTGGGACCGCACTTAACCAAGTACATCGTCGGCGGCGACGAAGCCCAGAGCCGCGCCCTGCTAGAGCAACTCTTCGAACACATGTTGCAACCCCACTTCATCTGGACGCACAACTGGCAGGTGGGCGATTTGGTGGTGTGGGACAACCGCTCCACCATGCACCGCCGCGACCCCTTTCCCGCCGACCAACTCCGCCTGATGAAGCGCACCCAAATCTTCAACGACGAAATCCCCTATTGACATGCGACGCGTCGGTGGCCTTCTCTGCATTCTACTCTTCACCGGATCCTGTGCCCTGGCGCCCGCCGCCGCCCCGCAGCGCCCTATTGTCCGCACCGCCACGGCCGACGCCAGCGCTTACCTCTACCCCCTGGAAAAAGAAATCGTGCACGAGCACAACCTGGCCCGCAGTCAGCCGCGCCGCTACGCCGCCCTATTGGGGGAATTGCGCAAATACTACAAGGGCAAGATTGTCGACCGCCCCAACCACCCCCCGTTCTCCACCAGCGAAGGCGTGGACGCCGTCGACGAGGCAATCGCCTACCTCAACCGCGCACCCGTGCTCTCGCCTCTGGAACCCTCGCGCGGGCTGTCGCTGAGCGCCCGTGACCATGTTGAAGACCAGGGCCCCAAAGGCAAAACCGGCCACGTGGGCAGCGACCTGAGCGCCCTGCGCGCCCGCGTCGGCCGCTACGGCTCCTGGCGCCAACTGGTGGCGGAGAACATCGCCTACGGCCCCACCACCGCCCGCGACGTGGTTATGGGCCTCATCGTCGACGACGGCGTGGCCGACCGCGGCCACCGCAAAACCATTTTTAACCCCATGCTGCGCGTAATCGGCGTGCACTGCGGCTATCACAAAGTCTACGACGTCATGTGCGTGGTGAATTACGCCGCCGGCTTTGTCGATAAACCCGCGCCCAACTAAGGAGATCCCATGCCCTTTCCCCTGGCCTACAGCACCCTGTTCTGGAATCACCCCGACCTGGAGAGCGACCTCGCCCAATTGCGCGACAGTGGCTGGCAGGGTTGGGAGGCGCGCCAGTCCCTCGACTGGCTCGGCTCGGCCCGCCGGGTGCGCCAGATATGCGCCCAGGTGGGCATAGAAGTGGCCGCCATCTGCGGCCCCAACGCCACCCTCGACACCGGCGATCCCTCCCACCAGATCAACAAGCGCCGCATTGAATTTGCCGCCGATTTAGAAGTGGCCACCTTCATGACCAAAGGCCCCGGCCGCAGCGACCAGGCCACCACCGACGACGACCTCAAACGCATGGCCGCCGTCTACGACGATCTCTCGGTCTACGGCGAATCGCTGGGTGTCACCGTCACCTTCCACCCGCACATCAACCACCTGGTCGACAGCGCCGACGAATGGCGCCGCTTTATGGGCTTTTTGCAACATTGCCGCCTCTGCCTCGACATGTCGCACGCCGTCCACTGGGGCTACGACCCGGTGCAGGCGGTGCGCGACTTTGCCGACCGTCTGGCCTACGTCCACCTGCACGATTACAAAGACGGCGGCACCGTCGAACTGGGCGAGGGCCCCATGTGCGACTACCCCGCCTTCCTCCAAACGCTGGCCGAGGTCGGCTACCAAAATTGGATCACCGTTTGCCCGGGGCAAACCGTGCGCAGCGACCGCGAGAAAATGCAAATCAACCGCGCCTACCTGCGGTGCATTGGCTATTAACCAAGGAGAATTCCATGAGCGAACCCACCTACAAAGCCGGCATCATCGGCCTCGGTTTTATCGGCGCCGCCGACCAGGTTTCCGGCGACGCCCTGGGCCAGACCGTTTCCGGCCTCGACGGCACCCACCTGGTCGCCCTGCAAAACCACCCCCGCGTGCAAGTAATAGCCGGCTCCAGCCGCGACGCCGGCCGGCGCCAGCGCTTTAGCGAGCGCACCGGCATCGACAAGACCTACGAGTCGTGGCAAGAAATGATCGAGAAAGAGGAATTCGACATCGTCAGCGTGGCCACCTACGCGCCCTACCACGCCGACATCACCGAAGCCTGTGCGCAACGCGGCGTGCGCGCCATCTACTGCGAAAAACCCATTGCCACCCGCCTGCCCGACGCCGAGCGCATGCTGGCCGCCTGCCGCGACACCGGCGCGCTACTGGCGGTCAACCACAACCGGCGCTTTAACCCCAACCACCGGCGCTTGCGCGATCTGCTGGCCGCCGAACCCCTGGGCGATTTGACCTCGGTCTCCATGCAATGGGGCAACGGCCGCCTGGGCAACGTGGCCACCCACTTCTTCGACGCCCTGCAAATGCTCTTGGGCCGCCCCATCGAAGCGGTCTCTGGCACCTTGGACCTGGCCGGCAAGCCCGACTGCCGCGGCCCCGAGTTCAGCGACCCGGGCGGCTGGGGCGTTTTGCGCCTGCAGGGCAATTTGCGCGCCACCGTCGACGCGGCCGACTACGGCTGCACGCCCCCCTCCACCGTCATCAACGGCACCCAAGGGCGCGCCGTAATCGCCGGTTTAGATGTAACGCTCGAATACTGGGACGGCAAAATGGAGCGCTGGCCAAATATCGACGAGGGCTCGTCGATGAACCGCGCCGTGCGCGATATCGTCGACGGGCTCGACGGCAAGCCCTTTCCCTACGACGCCCAGGAGGCGGTGCACACGCTGGCGGCCATCATCGCCTTCCACGCTTCCCACGCCCGCAACGGCGCCTGGGTCGATTTGCCACTGCAGGGGGACGACCGCGAAATCGAAGTACTCAGCGGTTAAACGCGCTGCACCGGGCCGGTGGGCAAGGCGACTACCGGCCCGGCCCCTGGGCAAGTTCCACCTTGGTCCAAATCTGCAGCGGATCGACAGGCAGGCTGCGGTTGGCCACCCCGCCCATGCCGCGGCGGCCACCCAAACCACCGCCCATGCCGCCCCCGCCCAAACCACCAGACGGTC
>CAXGRO010000724.1:0-3178 GCA_964012055.1 uncultured bacterium | reverse complement strand
AGATACCAACCTGAGGAAACGGCACTTTTTTGTCAAAAAATGTCCACTGTATTGGATAGAGAGATTTTCTATTCGATGAGCCCGCCCGCGTGTTAGCCTCTAAAGGGGCAACCACTCTTCTCGGGCCAAACTCAGACCCGTTTTCCCAGCAAAGCGCCGACCACTTTGCGCAGCGCCCTGGCCGCCGCCCGGGCTTCCGTCACCGTATTGTGCTGCGTCATTTGAATCGTGCCCATGCGGGTGTGCGAAGCCCGCGCGATCGGGCAGAGATCCTGCGGATACGCGCCCTTCTCCAAGCGGCCGGGCCGGTAGGCGGCAAAGACCTCGGGATCGGCGTCGAGTTTTCTGAAGACCTCCCACCCGAGCACATAATTATCCGCTCTGGCCACCGCGGGAATCCCCTCTGCGGCGACCATCTCGCAAAGCCCCGCAGAATCCACGCCCAGTACATCGCTGTCCACACAGAACACCGCCCACCAGTAGCTGGGTGCGGCGCCTTTCGGTTGGGGGTGCGGCTTGATGCCCGGAAGCCCCTCAATGCCCTCCTCAAAGGCGCGACCGAAAGCCTGGCGTTTGGCGATCCACTTCGGCAGGCGCTTCAGCTGCACCGACGCGAGCGCCGCGTTCACGTCGCTGAGCCGCACGTTCAGCGCCGGAAATGCCGGCGTCTTGGGCGCGGTGGGAAAGCGGCGATAGCACTTGTCGGAGAAAAGGTCCGCCGTTTCAGCCAGCCCGCGATTATTGGTCAGCACAAAACCGCCCTCGCCGGATTTCATGTGCTTGCTCTCGTTGGTGCTCCAGGCCCCCGCATGTCCAAAGGTCCCTAAGTACTTGCCGCGGATCGATGCAAGGTGCGACTGGGCGCAGTCTTCAATCACCATCAGCTTGCGCTGCCGCGCCAGCTTCATAAGCGCCGGCATGTCCACCGCGTATCCGCCTATGTGCACCGGCATGATCGCCCGCGTGTGCCGAGTGATCGCCTTGGCGACCGAACTTACATCCAGCAGCATCCCGTCGGGCTGCACGTCGACAAAAACGGGGATCGCGTTGAGCTGGAAGATCCCGATCACACTCCCGTAATCGGTCAGCGGGCTCAGAATCACCTCGTCCCCCGCCCCGATCCCGCAGGCGGCGAGCGCCACGTGGATCGCACTGCTGCCGGAGCTGGTGGGAATGGCGTATTTCATCCCGTAGACCTTCTGCAACTCCTCGCGGTAGACCATCACCTGCTTGCCGCGCGCCAGGGGAAGCGCCGGCCCCGCCAACACCTTCTCCAGCGCGCGCAGCTCCGCCCCAAAGTGGAAATCACCGGTGCGCCACGGCTTGGTGTAAAGCGGCTTGCCGCCGTCAATCGCCAGCCCGCTCTTCCTGCTCTTCTGCCCCTTGGCCATGATCATCCTCTTTGTCGAGTGAGTGAGGTATAAACAAACGGGGTTTGAAATTTCTCCTTTAGAAGCTTCGGATAAAGTGAGACATGTAGCGCTCGGCTGTCAATATAGAAAAAACACCCACAAGAAATTTATCTTGTCACTGTTTTCCCTATTCCGCACCTTTGGGTGCGGTGCGCAATCGCACTCTCAAGAATCTTGTTGGGTTCACTCATAACCATAAGAGCATGCTCTTATGGCTCAGATTCTATCTCACCACACCGTCGTCCGCGACGGCTGGCACAATATGGATTCCGACCTCTGTTTCTGGAAGGACACCTTCTGGCTGGTGCCCGCACGCACTTCGGCACACACGGCGCCCGACGGCGTCATCGTCTTGCTGCGCTCGGCGGACCTGAGGCGCTGGGACGAGGTCACCGTCTTCAAAACGCCCCACGCACGACGCCCGGGACGCAAAACTGGCGGCCACCGACGACGAGCTCTTCGTGTACTGCGCCGACAACACCTATAAACTGGACGCCAGCAAAGAGCGGGAGGTGATCCACCCTTACGTCTTTGCTTCGGAAGACGGCTACCGATGGTCGGCGCCGACAAGGGCATACGACAAAAACTACTGGCTGTGGCGCGTGCAAGTACACGACGGAGTCTTCTACTGCGCCGAGAAGGGGGGCGAGCTACTGTCCAGCCCAAACAGCCAGAACTGGACGTTCGTTTCCAGAATTCCCGATGATGAGGGCAAGAGCCCGCAGGAGCTGAAGGAACTCCGCGAGGTAGAGCACCGCATGACGCCGCAATTCAACGAAGCGGACGTCATCTTTCGGCCCGACGGGGAGTTATGGTGCGTTTCGCGAACCAAGCGGGAACCCAGCCAGCATTCGCTGCTCTACATCTCGAGCCCCCCCTACAAAGAGTGGTCGTGCGTAGACCTTAAGGCGATGATCCACTGCCCGGCGCTGTGCGAGGTGGGGGGGCAGGTGTACGTGGCCGGACGCCGCGATCCTACCACGCCTTGGATTTCGCAGCACTCACCGGCGGGCAACACCGGGATCTTCCGGCTCGACCGCGAAGGCCTGACGCCGGTGTTGGCGCTGTCCAGCGACGGCGACGCGGCCTATCCGGGTCTGGTTTCGGTCGAGACCGACCGGCTGACCATCAGCTATTACTCGCAGCATGCCTACCTAAGCGGCGTGGTCGAGGGAGAGAAGAGGCGCTATCACCACATGGTGCGGTGGGGCAATCTGCGCCGCCAAGCGCCCCCGCCCGACTACCCTGACGAGCTGGCGCACCACACGACCGGGCCGGCCGACATCTTCGTCGCCGAAATCGACCTGGCGGCCGACAACGAGGCCACGTCATTCTGACGAATTTCAAAGTCACATGCAGATTCTTGTCGATCCGTTTAGATCCGATTTGGGTACCAATAGGGCATCAGAAGTGCGGTCCAGTAATCTCGACCCTGGCCAACTTACACCTGTCTATCGCCCCCCTCCGCAACCGGCAACTCCACGCAAAACAGCGCCCCCTCACCCCGGCGGCTCCGGCAATGAATCTGGCCGCCGTGGTTTTTGACCAGCGCGTACGATATGGCCAGCCCCAACCCCGTGCCCCGGTCGGCCGGCTTGGTGGTGAAGAACGGCTCGAAAATCCTGGCGGCCTGGTCTTCATCCATGCCAATGCCATTGTCCTCAACTTCCAGCACCACCTTCCCATCCCGCCCGTAGGAGCGGATCCACAGCAGTTTGGCCTCGACTCGATCTAAGCGGTATTTACCGCCGCCGCCCGGTTTGCGT
>CAXGRO010000723.1:0-3182 GCA_964012055.1 uncultured bacterium | reverse complement strand
AGCCTGTTTTCAGCATACAGGACTTTTATTTTAGATCTTTGTCTGAGGAACTATAAATAACGATGAAACACATCGCTCAAACTCTGTCCGCTTGCGGTTGGGCTTTGCCGTGGGTGTGGTCCCACAGGTGGCTGCGCCGTTTTTCTCCCTGCATGGTGGTTTCAAAGTACACCGATTTGACGTGCTCGGACACGGTGGGGAAATCGTGGTGGTGGCCCATACCCGTGGCGACGCAATCGCCCGGCCCCACCTGGTACGATTTGCCTTCGGTGACTGCCGTGCCGCCGCCCTCGTAGAGAATCCAGTATTCGTCGCAATCGTGGAAGTGGCTGTCGAAGTTGGTTGTCTTTTCGTAGTCCACCGGGTCGCCTTTGTCCTGAGGCACGTCACTGTTTTCCACCGCGAAAAGGCCCGAGCCGCCCAGCTCTTCGCCCCAGTCGCCGCACATGCGAATTAGGGTAGTGGGCGATTGTACCTCTTTGGCTTCGAAGACGGCATCGCCGGCCGGCAGGTCGAGATTGCTTTTGGTTTCGGCTTGCACTTGCTCGTCGCCAACAGTTATGAGGCATTCCCCCTGGCCGACGATCAACTTTTCTTTGACGCCGACGCGCTCGTAGCGGTGGGTTTGTCCCGGGGTCAGTTCCACGATGTCGAAGTACTGCATTTCGCACCAGGCCGGTGCCTGGCCTTTTCCACTTTTGAAAACGGGCATGGGGTTCTCCTTTTTAGATTTTAACTTCGGCGGCGCTGAAGAGCTGGCGCAGCACGATAAACCCAAAGGTCTCAAAGTAGGCTTTTTGGTCGGCGGATAACATGAGAGGTTTTGGCTAGGTCGTCCAGATGTTTTTCATTTGCCAGGCGTCCAGCGAATGGAGGACCGCGTCGCTGCCCTGGGCGTGCAGGCTGACCCCCAGGCTGTCGTCGCGCCCAGGGTGGACCCGCACGGTCATGTAGCGCCGGTTGTTGGCGAAGATCTCCACAATGCTCTTGTCTACAAAGATGCGCAGCTCCAGGAGTTCGCCGTCGGCGAGTTTGAAGTGGGCGGTTTCGGGCGGGCGCGCCAGCACGCCCGGCAACAGCGAGGTGCGGCAGGTGTCGATGACCAGGACGTCGTGAAAGGTCTCGGGCCCCTTGGTTTTGACGGCGCCGCCGTTTTGTAAATAGCGGATGCTCGTCGTCTCTGCCCCGTCCGGCGAGCGCAGCACCTCAATGCACACCTCGCGCGCTTCTTGCGGATCGATTGTGGCCAGCAGCTCGATGGCGTTGCCTTGCACTCCACTGAGGGGTACGTCGCTATTGGCTGGCAGCGTTGTCTGGCCGATGTGCTGGTGGTCGGTGCGCAGCGTTTCGAGCGCCGCAATGGGCTCGTTGACGACCGTGTTTTCCGGCCCCAGAGTGAGCCGCGACGGCAGCGACATAATGCCGTTCCAATCGCCGGTCAGCATGCCGTGGCTGAGCATGTGCATCAGGTAGACGCCGCCGTTGCCGTCGGGCGTGGCGGTGGGCGCGTTGACGCCGCCGTTGTTGATGGGCCCAAAGCAAAAGCGGTCGTGGGCAAAGGGCTTGAACTTGTCGGCGTCTTCGTCCCAGTCGCCCAGCAGGTATTGTGCCCCGCGCTGGTGGCTGCCAAAGACGAGGATGTGTTTGTCGCCGATGGGCCAGAAGTAGGGCACGGCGCAGTCCTCGCCGGCGGTGGTGAAAACGTCGTTTTCTAAAAAGGGGCCGCGGTAGGTCCAGTTTTGCAGGTCGGTGGAGAAGAACAGGTGCGGCAGCGGCTGGGCGTCGACCAGTAATTTGCCTTTAAATGAGCCCGACAGCGAGTAATACCCCTTCTCGCCCTTCCACAGACAGGGGTCGCCAATGCAGTAGGGCGAACCCGCACCCCTCTCGGCTGTTTCGTCTTCGGCGATGACGGGGTTGCCGGGGATTTTTTCCCAATTGAGCAGCAGCGGGTCCGAGGCCTGGGCGATCATGGTGCCGGCGCTGGTGCCGTGGTAACAGACCAAAACACGGTCGTCTTCGGCCAGCGAACTGCCGCTGTAGCATTTTTCTTCGATGCCGGGGTAGATAGCGACAGGCAGGTCTTGCCAGTAGACCAGGTCCTCGCTGACGGCGTGGCCCCAGTGCTGGCGGCGGTCTTCGGGCGGGTATTGCTGGTAGAACAAGTGGTAGCGCCCCTGCCAGGTAGTGAAGCCGTTGGGGTCGTTGGAGGGGCCTTCGGGGTTGACGTAGTGGTAGGTCGGCCGGTAGGGGTCTGACGCCTGGTTCTGGCGCGCCGCGGCAAAGCGCAGGGTGAGTTTTCGTCGGTTTGCAGCTGTTCGAGCTGGTCTTCCAGCGTGGTGGCGTAGGTGCGTTGGGGGACCTTTGAGGGGTATTTCATTGCGCTCTATTTCCTCTTGGAATCAGTTGTGATGGAAGTATGAAAGAACTTTTTGATGGCATGGTCAAGTGGCGATGATTTTACAGATTATTGTTATATCTTCGAATTGATCGGGTAACGTTTAATGAAATATTTAGCTTGCTCAGGAGGCATCAGAAAAGCGAGAAATCGAATGGAGCTGCACCGTCGATTGGTGAGCGGCCGAAGCGGATGACGACTGTTTCTCTGACTGACTTCCTTGAAAATTCGGTGGCATACACCGAGATTTCAAGGACGGAGATTGCGGCCCTGGCGCAAAACTTTACCAAGAATAGGTGAAATGCCGCGCAACTGTGCTGGCCGTTTTGCGATCGTATAAGTTATAATCTGGAGCAACACTAATTACTAGGAGGGACTATCTTGTCTACTATACAAGCGGCGCGGGCCTTTGCCCTGGTCGGCGACCGCTATCACAATTCCGACTATATACGCACGGGCCTTAAAAAGACGCTGGTGGAAGAGTTGGGCCTGGCGATCGACTTCACCGACGAAGTTGAGTTGCTCAATGGCGAAACATTAGCTCAGTATCCGCTGCTCATCGTCTTCCGCGACGGCATGCACTGGCCCGACGGCTACGGACTGCTGGCGCCGTACCCCGGTTACGACGGCACTGACCTGGTGAGCGACCCGCCCGTGCCCGAGCGCGAGCCCCGCGCCGTGCAGTGGATCTCCGAGGAACAGGGGCGAGCGGTGCGCGCTTTTGTGGAGGCGGGCGGTGCGGCGCTCTTCTATCACAACTCGACCTATATCTCGCCGGGCAGCG
>CAXGRO010000722.1:0-3189 GCA_964012055.1 uncultured bacterium | reverse complement strand
CTCCTGCCGTAGTATACGGCTCAGATTGTGTCCGGCAAAACCGGGGAAATCCAGTATGGGACTATATAATGTATCAGACAATCAAACAGATCGAGCTAAAAACGGGAAAAATAAGGCGGCAAATTAGATATTTATTAGATACTCGACTCAGCCTATTTTAATTTAATTTCATAACTAACTGTAAAATATAACTATCCCTTCCCTTGCACACACACGTGATCGATAAAACGCCTGTATAAATCGACCCCCTTGTGCAATTGCTCGATCTCTATCCACTCGTCCACCCGATGCGCCTGGGCGATATCGCCGGGACCGATAATCACTAGTTGTTTCATGCGTGTGCAGAAAGCGATGCCGTCGGTGCCAAAGGCCACCGTGGTAGGTTTGCGCTTGCCGGCCAGTTTGAGAGCCGTTTTGACGATGGGGGCGTCAGGCTGGGTGTAGAGTGGGTTGCTGCGCATCTTCAATTCAAATTTGAGGCCGTGCTTGCGCGCTGCGTCCCGAGTGCGGGCGATGAGCGGATCGGGATCGACGTTGGGCATCAGGCGGTAGGTGATGGTACATATGCTTTGCGCCGGAGAGATATTGGTGGCCACGTTGTGGTCGTTGATGCCGATGCTCCACTCGGAGTGGGGCGGTTTAAACTCGTCGTTGCGGTAGCGCTTTAACTTAAGCACCTCGTGGTAGATCTTTTTCATCTCGGCCAGGAAAGGGATCATATTGATATTGGCGTTGATGCCCTTTAGCGTGCTGGTGTGCGCCGGTTTGCCCTTGGACGTTATGGCCATTTTCGCCGAACCTTTGTGGGCGT
Organism: uncultured bacterium; assembly: GCA_964012055.1. Taxonomy (GTDB): domain Bacteria; phylum Latescibacterota; class UBA2968; order UBA8231; family UBA8231; genus CAXGRO01. The sequence continues at coordinate 2,378 of CAXGRO010000722.1, read as the reverse complement.
ATACCACGTTGAGGCGAGTGGGCTCGCAAATCACACCGTAGCCGCTGCTGGCTTCCTTAAACAATTTTGAACGGCGCGTCACATCCCAGGCGCCCACGGCGCCTATTTCTTCGTCGGCGGTGACGATGATGTAGAGTGGTTTTACCAAGTCTTTGGCTTTGAAATGAGCGGCGGCGCAAATGCTGGCGGCCAGGGGGCCCTTCATGTCGCTGGAGCCGCGGGCGTAGAGTTTGCCGTTGGCGCGGCGGGCTTTAAAGGGGCTGCTGGTCCACTTGCCGGCGGGCTCGGCCGGCACCACGTCGTCGTGGCTCGCCAGGGTGAGGCCACCGGTGCCCTTGCCCAGTTTGGCGACGATGGAAATTTTGGCGACTCCGTTGACGTCGGTGTAGGGCAATTCTTCTATCTGGAATCCCAACCCTTTTAGGACTTTGATAGTGTAGCGGGTGACGTCTAAGTTGCTGGAGAGGCTGACGGACGGGTAGCTGACCAGGTCCGATGTGAGTTTGACGACATCAGGTTTCATGAAATCTCCGCTCTGGCTTGGTTAAATGGGCTTGTGTGGGTTGCAGCAAAATAAAGCGGATGGCAGATCGCGGCAAGGGGTGGCTTGACAGGTAGGACGTTAGGTGCTACTTCTTAGCGTGAAAGTAAAAAAGGGCCTGGCCGCAATGGCCAGGCCCTAAATACATCGCGGTTGGACGGATTAGCCGGTCACGGAAGAGTGGAGCTCTGTCCAGTCGTCCAGATTGTTGAGGTTGACCGCGTCGAGGATGGAGCCGTCGTCATTGACGCCGGCGGCGCCGAGAATTTCCTGGCGCGTGTCGTCGGCGTGGTTGTAGCCGCGGATGGCGGCGTTGGAGGCTTCGATCTCATCAGCGGGGATGCTGCCGCCGCGCTGTTCGACGACCCAGGCTTCAAACTGTGCGTAGCTGGGTTTGTTGTCTTTGATGTAGGCGACGGCGGCGTCGCGGTCGATCTTGAGGCCGTCCAGCGTCATCTGGTCAAAACCCATGCCGCACTCGTCGTAGCCTTCGGGCAAGTTGCCGGTGGCGCTGAGCAGGACCTTGGACCACAGGCGGGGCAGGTGGATGGCGCCGAGGGGGCCGGCCAGGTCGGAGCTGATGAGGGGGATGATTGCCATTGGTGTTCCTCCTTCTCTTGGGAGATTGTAAAGATTGAATTTTAAGAGGATGTAACAATACCGCAAGTCGGCGGGTATGTCAAACGAAAATAAGACAGGAAAATATGGCAGATGAAATAATCCGCTTTGGCATTATCGGCGCGGCGGGCCGGGGCAATAGCTACGTGCGCAGCATCCAGGCCAATCCGGCCACCGAATTGGTGGCCCTGTGCGATATTCGCGAGGAGCAGGTGCGCCAAAACGCCGCCGAAATCAGCGTTGAAAACGTCTACACCGACGCCGAAACCATGATCGATTCGGGTCTGATCGACGCCGTGGTGGTGGGCACGCCCATGCCCCTGCACGCCCCCCAGTCGATCATGGCGCTAGAGCGCGATATCCACGTGATCAGCGAAGTGACGGCCGGGGTGTCGGTGGAGGAGTGCCGCGATTTGGTGCGCGCCGTGCGCCGCAGCAAAGCCAAGTACATGATGGGCGAAAATTTCACCTATATGAAACCCAATGTTCTGGTGCGCGAGCTGGTAAAGCGCGGCCTCTTCGGCGAAATCTACTACGCCGAAGGAGCGTACATCCACGAACTCAAGGGCTTAAACGAGATAACGACCTGGCGCCGCCGCTGGCAGACCGGGGTCAACGGCAGTACCTATCCCACCCACAGCCTGGGGCCTGTATTGCAGTGGTTTGCCGGCGAGCGCGTGGTGGCGGTGTGCGCCATGGGCTGCGGCCACCACTACCGCGACCCGCGCGGCGACCTCTACGGAATGGAAGACTCGGTAACCATGATGTGCCGCCTTTCCTGCGGCGGCCAGGTGCAGATTCGCGTCGACATGCTGTCGGACCGCCCGCACAATATGGTGCACTATGCGCTGCAGGGCACGGACGGTTGTTACGAATCCACCGACGGCTACGAGGCGGTGCCCAAGATCTGGTTGCGCAGCCGCAGCGAAGAACCCAAGTGGGAACCTTTGGCGGATTTGGAAGAGGAGTTTTTGCCCGATTTCTGGAAGAATCCGCCGGAGGAGGCGTTGCAAGCGGGGCACGGCGGTGGAGATTATTGGGAGGTGCAGGATTTTGTCCAGGCTATTTTAGCGGATGAGGAACCGCCGGTGGGGATTGATCAGGCTATGGATATGACGTTGCCGGGGTTGGTGAGTCAACAGTCGATTGCGCAGGGGGCTACCTGGGTGGCGGTGCCGGATTCGCGCAATTGGACTTGAATGTGTTGGGTTGGGGGTGT
>CAXGRO010000721.1:0-3191 GCA_964012055.1 uncultured bacterium | reverse complement strand
TACCAACCTGAGGAAACGGCACTTTTTTGTCAAAAAATGTCCACTGTATTGAATAAGAAGGAACGGATCGAAGAAGTATCCGGCGGGCAGTACCGCGCCCCCGTTGATGCGGCCGCCGTTCTCGGCATTGCCGTCCCAGAATTTTTGAAACTTGCACAAATGCACGATGTCGAGTTCCAGCGCCGCTCCGAGCCCTATACCGAGGAAGAGTTTGCAGGGATTCCGCTCACCCGCGAGCGCCTGGACGCCTGGACCACACGCGGTGTTGGTGACGGCCAGTCGGAGGAAGAAATCGCGGGGTTGTTGGGGCTCTCAGCCGAAGATCACCTGGCCGCGTGCAACGAACACAACGTCGATTCGCCCAGTGTGCGCCAGGAGAAAGCGGCTCAGCCGGTCAGATCTTCTGGGGGAAAAAGTACCGCAGACCAGGCGCTGTGGCTGGCCATTATTGGCATCTTCTGCCTTGGCATTATTCTCGAACCCATCGCCATTGCCAAGGCACTCATCGCCAAGAACCCGGGCATGGGGGGAGAGGGCAGAGCTACAGCCGCGCTGGTCATTGCCATCATCGTCTTAGGGTTATGGGTGCTGGGCTTGATCGCCAGGTTTGCCGGCTGATAAAGGCGACGCAAGGAGTGTTGATTGCGTGTTGACATATTATGCGCATAGCCGTGCGGCGCGCTTGCTCGTTTTTGCGACATTGCTAGGTATGTTTCCCGGCGCCTGGGCGTTGCAGTTGCTGCATACTGGCGCCGGCGTGTCTACCTGCGTTCTGCGCACCGCAACCGGTCTGCCCTGCGCTTTTTGCGGCTTGACTCGTGCCTTTTGGTGCCGTTGTCGAGGGGTCCTGGACTGAGGCGTTTGCACATCATGGCCTGTGGCCGCTGGCCGCCGTCGGCGTGGTGGTTCTGGCGTTGACCTGCCTGGTCGATGCCCTGATGGGAACTGTTTATCTGCAGCGCATATTGCGTTTTTTTGCCCGCAAAGGTGGCTGGTGGGTGGCGGGGGTATGCATCCTTTCTGTACTGCGCTGGATTGGATTATAGGTGACACTACCTGTAAAATAAGGAGATAGATGGCAAATGGAATACACCACGCTGCGCGACAGCAACCTTAAGATTTCTTCTATTGTACTCGGCACCGCTTTTAGGGGCGGCTTGGTGGAACAAATGCCCAAAGTGATTGGCCGGGCCATCGACCTGGGGATCACCACGTTTGATACCGGCGGGTACGTGAGGAACGGGGTGGTTACCGAAGAAGTGCTCGGCCAGGTGATTAAAGACAGGCGGCAAGACGTTATTCTGGCCGTCAAGCAAGTGCCGCCGGCGGCGCGCGAGCTGGAAACCCGCTTGCGGCGGCTGCAGACGGATTACATAGATATTCTGGAGATCTTGCCCTGCCGTTGCGACAAGGTGTGTAAGTCGGGGTATCCGGAGCACGTGGAGGAGCCCCACTATCCGGTGAGCGAGGCGATGGAGCAGGCCGAGGCCTTGGTGCAGAAAGGCGTGGTCCGCTATTTGGGCGTATCGCGCTACACGACGGCGCAATTGCTGGAGGCCGAAGCGGCGCTGAAGGAAACGCATTTGCTTTTAGACCAGTTGCACTACAATCTGGCGGCGCGCGAGGTGGGCGAGGAGGTCATGCCTTATTGCCGCGACAACAACATTACAATTTTAGCGCACAGTCCGCTGGGCGCCGGTCTGCTTTGGGGCGACGACAGCAGCATCAATAAAGACCGGTATGCGCGCTACGGATTTGATACGCCGGAGAAGTTGGCGAAATACAGGGACCTGATAGGCGTTCTGGGGGACATAGCTCAAGAGCGCGGCAAGGCGATGGCTCAGGTGGCGGTGAATTGGGTGCTGTGCCAGAGTCACGTGTTGCCGATTATTGGTCCGGATACGGTGGAGCATTTAGAAGAGAATTGTGGGGCGGTGGGGTGGAGGTTAGGGGCGGAGGAGCTTGGTAGAATTGATGCGGTGGTAGCGGAGTTGAGCGGTCTGGGGTAGTTGGTGGAGGGGTTGCTTGGTGGTGCTCGGGGAAGAGGGGTTTGCCTATGGTGCTTTGTGAGTCCCTTGGGAAGGGCAGGCCCCCCTTTCCCCCGACCCGGCCCCCACAAAGCACCGCCGGCAAACCCCTCTTCCCCGAGCACCAACGGGCGTATGGTTTGTTAACTGCGCTGGTCCTCCTGACCTCAGTTATCCCTTCCTAAAGCTTCCTCACTGCACTAGCTAGCGCCAGTACCCACACATACGGTCGCTGAGCGTCGAGGTCCCTCCATTCCGCATCCCAAGCCAACGCCAACCAATATCACAACCACACCCCCCTTATCTTCCACTTCAAAAACATAAACCAATACGAGGGCCGCCCGTAATATTTCAAATAAGCCTTATCAAGCAATTTTCTAACACCCGCCGCACGTTGTGCCAGGTGCGGCCGCCGTCGTCCGAATCGGCCAGCAGGATGCGCTTGACGTAGCTGCCGATGTCGCTGCGCTGCAGCGCCTGCATCCACAAGCGCCAGGGCAATTCGTTTTTAAAGCACAACTGCCAGTTGCTCGCCCCCACGCGCGGGTTGTGGCGCACTACGGCCAGCAGTGCGGCCCGATTGCAATTCGATGATTTGCGGCTCGCCGCCGGGGCAAATGGGGTGCCCTTGCGACCAGGTTTTGCCACCGTCGTCGGAGCGGTAGGCGCGCACAAATTGGGGCTCGGCGATGGGGCATATGAGGTTGCCGCTGGCGAGTTCGGTGATCGATTCAACGCCGCCCTCAACGGGCAGGTGGCCGTGGGCACGGTAGGTCTTGCCCTCGTCGTCGGAGCGGTAGATTGTAACGCCGCCCGCTTCGCTGGTGGCGTTGAGGAAGGTGCCGTCGCGCAGCACGGAGCGCTGGTCGGCCATTACGTGGATGGCGCCGCTGTGGGTAACGGTTAAGTTGGCCGGCGGGTCGGCAAACCAGCTCTGCGGGTTTTGCCAGGGGATCCAGACGCGTCGTGCCGCCACCTGGTCGACCCGGGCGCCGCGCGAGTAGAGCACGCCCTGGAAGTGGTCGTCCATTGCGGGACGGACGCAGAAGAGGTAGTCGTCGACGCCGATTCGTTTTTTTCTGAAGTCCAGAGGCGGGCGCGGAATTCGCCTATGGTTTGAAAGGGCAGGGTCAGGTTTTGGGCGTGACGGCCGGTGGGGACGGG
>CAXGRO010000720.1:0-3194 GCA_964012055.1 uncultured bacterium | reverse complement strand
ACGTTGGCGGTGTAACGCGGTGAGGGGGGGGAGCGGGGCCGGGCAGGCCGCCCTGGGACTCACAAAGCACCATAGGCAAGGCCGCCACCCCCAAGCGACACCAAGCCAACCCCAAACCACCCCACCCCTTCAACAAAACTCCTCCGCAAACGCCTTGTACAACTTCGCCACTCCAGCCTCATACGGATCCCCATCATGCGCCACCACCCGAATCCCCACATCCACCTCCTCGCCGCGCGCCACAAACGTCGCCCCCTTGCGAAACGGATTAACCCGTATACTGCCATACGTCCCGGCATACCAGGCCACATTGCCCAGCGAAGGAAACTGAAACACCGCCAACCCCGCCGTACGCCCCTCTTCATCCGTGCCGTAGAAATCGATCCAGTCGGCGTGTTGCCAGCCCACATCCTCCCCCGTGCGCCCCTCCGAATCCACCAACGTCCCCCCTATCGGCTCCCCCTGACGCCCCACCACCCGCAAGTGATCCGCCACCCGAATAGTAAAATAGCCGTGCCGCGACGGCCCCAAACGAATATCCCACTGCGTTGGCCGCAACTGCGAGCGCACGTCGATGACATTGGCCGTCTCGCCCGGAAAAACGCTCACCGTGCGCATCTCCTCGCCCACCACCCGGCGGTATTTGGGGGCGTAGCCCTCTTCGGGGCCCTGCCATTGCAAACGCACAATACACTCCAGGTGCTTTTCGCTCAGTTCGGTGCACTCGTTGTGGGCCGTGGCCACAATGCAGCCCTCGCCGCGGCCGCGCATATCGGTCTCATTGGTGTAAAAACACATGCCCGGGTCTTCAAAGCGGCCGGCGGCAGAAGTCTGGTAAGTGAAGAAATAATCGTTGCCCACCGTAATCGACTGGTGAAAGGGGTGGTCGCTGGTCGGCCGCTCGTTGGTGACCAGCACCCCGGCCGGCGTCAGTACCGGATACACGTAACAGCGGCGCGACGATTGGTTAAACCCCGTAATCGCCCGGCCCTGCCAGCCAATCTTTAACAGCCGCGTGGAATCGTCCATCGGATCGTCCGGCACGGCCAGGTCTTCACTTTCAACCGCAAAATATCTCATCGCGTCAACCTCCTGATAGTGGGCCCATATATAATAGTAAAAGCAAGGTCCGCTTACACGCAGCCATTCACCTCCAAATCGCCGCATTTTACCCCCAATACCCTGCTAAAAATTTAGCACTGCCAAATTTTTAGCGCGCAATAATATATCATACAAAGTAGTATTCTATACAAATTGGCACAGATATAAAATTTAAATAAGTCAATATTCATCAATTATTTATAGAATAAAGCAATGATTTTTTTAAGCTTTAAAACGCAGCGGCACACCCCTTGCTAAACAGTGTGCAGGATGTAAGTCACCCAAACCACTCAAAAAGGAGATGAGAAAATGACACATCCAATCAAACTCATAAAGTGCTCTGCACCGCCGCACTGTTCCTGCTGGGCATCGGTTGCTCCGACAACGGCTCCAACCCCATGTCGCCGTCGGCGGATTCCTCCATAGCCGGCAAGGGTGTGCCCAAGAAATCCACGGCCTCGCAGCCTCTGCTTCCGCGCAAGAGGACAATCCCTTGCCGCAACACATTGTCGACAGCGTCCTCCAGGCCTTTCCCGGCGCCACCCTCGTGGCCGCTTCCATGGAAAGAGAAGACGGCGAAGACGTCTACGAAGTGGAAGTGATGGTCGACGGCGTCGAGTTTGAGGTTGAGGTGGCCGCCGATGGCACCATCCTCGAAATCGAAGAAGAGAACGCCGAGGACGGGGACGCTGAGGACGGAAACGGAGAGGACGACGCCGAAGACGAGGATGCCGAGGACGAGGACGCAGACAAAATAAAACGATGTTCATATCAATCGGGAGTTGAGAAGATGAAACGCGAAGTCAAAGATATCGGTACCATGTACGCCCTCGTCAGCCTGTTCGTCTGCATCGCCATGCCCCTGGCCGCGGCACTGGCCTAACCGAGGCATCGAGTTATGGCGGACGAAGTTTCTACGCTGGTATCACAGGCCAGGTCGCACGCCGACCTGGCGGCGCGCCACCAAGCCTTTGAAGAACTGGTGCAGCGTTTTCAGGACATGGCGGTGGGGTGTTCGCTGGGCGTGTTGGGCGACTTCCAGCTCGCCGAAGACGTTGCCCAGGACGCCTTCTTGACCGCCTATAAAGACCTGGAAAAACTACAGGACCCCAACGCCTTTGCGGGTTGGTTCAAACAGATCGTGTTGCACAAATCGTACCGACTGCAGCGGCTGCGCACCCGCACGCCGCTAGAATCGATGGAGGACCGCACCATGCACATCGCCGCCCAATCGCCCGACCAGGCCGAACAAATTGAACAACGGGAAGAGCACACCCTGGTCCACCGCGCCATCGAAAGCCTGCCCGAACACGAGCGCCTGGCCACCGTGCTATTTTACCTGACGGGTTATTCGCAACAGAAAATCGCCGAGTTTCTCGACCTGCCCGAGGCGACCGTGAGAAAACGGCTGCAGCGGGCGCGCAACCGGCTTAAAGAAAGCATGATGAACATGGTAGAAGAAGCTTTTGCAGAACGCAAACCGTCGCACAGCGACCAGTTCGCCCAGCAAATTATCGACATGATTCGCGCCGCCGGAGAAGGCGATGTATCAAAAATCGCGGTGTTGCTGAGCCGCAATCCGGCATTGGTAGACGCCAACGCGCCCCTTTCCGACACCTACCCCGTCCAGGCCCGGGGCTGGAAAGCCCTGCACATTGCCGCCTGGCACGGACAGGCGCAAACAGTGGAATTTCTCCTGGAACAAAGGTGCCGAGCTCAACGCCCGCTGCGACGCCAGCCGCACGCCCCTGCACTACGCCGTGGAAGCCGGCAACGCAGAAACGCGCCAACTACTGTTCGACAAAGGCGCTGAAATCGACATCGCCCTGGCCGCCATACTGGGCATGGCCGATCGCGTCGAACAACTGCTGGACGCCGACCCCACTTTAGCCAACGACCGTTCCACAGGAGGGCCCGTACTGGAATGGGCGGCCTGGGGCGGCAACCTGGAAATCGCCCAACTGCTGGTAGCCAGCGGCGCGACACCACGGCAAAGCCGGCCGCCGGTTTTTTTACCACCTCCAGGTCGATTTTGTAGCTGTGCTTCAACGCGGCGACCCATGCTCGAATCAGTTCGCCGCGGTAGCCGCTGT
>CAXGRO010000719.1:0-3214 GCA_964012055.1 uncultured bacterium | reverse complement strand
TCGGTGTCGGTGTCGCCGTCTAAGTCGAAGTCGTGGGGGGAAGAGGCGTGCAGTGAAACCGCGAGCACGGCGCTGAGCAGCAGGTGGCCGATGAGGAGGGGAGATGTAATCTTTCGACACATGGGAGTGAAAATGTTCGCGGCGAATGGTTTGCTATGAGGTAGGAGCCAATGCTTCTGCATAAACCTGGTGAATGCGCTGCGCCAGGCGGCGGTAGTCGTAGTGCTCTTGGGCGCGGCGGCGGATGGCGCTGCGGTCGTAGCGCTGGTAATTGTTAAGCATGTCGTCCAGCGCCTGTTCCAGCCCTTCTACATCCTTCACTTCGACTAGGCGTCCCACTTCTAGGTCGACGATTTCTTCGGGACCGCCGCAGCGCGTCGACAGCAGCGGCAGGCCGCAGGCCATGGCTTCGAGCAGCACGCCGGGCAGGCCCTCCGAAAAGCTGGGCAGCACAAAGAGGTCGGCGGCGGCCATCAGGCGCGGCATTTCAGACCACGGCACTTCGCCGAGAAAGCGCACCTGCTGCTGTAAACCCAGGGCCGCGACTTCTTCGAGGAATTGCGCCCCGGTGCCGGTGTTGGCGTTGCCGCCCACCAGGGTGAGGGCAAAATCGCCGCGGCGGCGGCGCAAACGGCCCAGGGCCTGCAGCAAGACGCCAATGCCTTTAGCCGCGTCAAAGCGCCCCACATAGAGCAATTGCCAGCCCCCCGCTCCGGGCGCCCGCGTTGCGCTGTGGTTAAAGAGCTGGCAGTCGACGCCGTTGGGTATGAGTCGCACTTTGTCGGCGGCACAGCCCAGTTCGACGACGAGCTGGCGCATTTGCTGGCTTACCGCGATAACGGCGTTGGCCCCGTTTAGGGCGGCCTGCACGCGGCGGCGCCAGCGCGGGTTGGCGCGCGGCAAAATTTTGATATCGCCGCCGTGTACCGTGAGTACAACGGGCACGCGGCGGCGCCGGCCGTAGGTTACTGCCGCCAGGCCGTCGGGGTAGGCCACGTGGGCGTGCACCACGTCGGGGCGGTCGACCTCCACCCGCTCCAAAGCGCGCAGATAGGAACGCCAGACCCAGGAGAAGGCGATGCGCCGCGGCAGGGTTACGTAGCGCGGGCGCCACATTTCTACCTCGTCCATCACCTGGCGCCGCGGCAGGCGGCGGTGGGCGCTCCAGCGGCCAAAACCGGGCAGGGGGAAATAGGGGACGGGGTTGACCACCTGCACCTGGCAATGAGCGCGCAAAAAGCGCACCTGATTGTGCACAAAGATGCCCGAGGTGTGCGACAGCGGGCTGGGGTAGAGGTGGGAGGTTACGAGAATTTTCACGGTTCCTTTGCCTTTTCGCCCATTTGCACCACGGCAAAGATCATGCCGGTGAAGAACCAGAGGAAGTTGTTCTCAAAATCGGCGGTGAGGCTAAGACTGATCTGAAAGGCGATAAAAATGGCCAGCAGGCTAATGAGCACGGCGCGCAAGTATTCGTCGCGTATGGTGCGCAAACCGTCCAGGCAGCGCCGTATGGTGCGCCCGACAATCCAGATGGCGGCCGATATGCCAATGATGCCCAGCTCGGCCATGACGTTGGCAAAGAGGGTGTGTGACTCTTTGGTGGGTACCCAATTGGGAAATTCGGGCGCTTTGTACTGGTCGAAGAGCAGGGGAAAGGCGCGCCAGCCGACCCCCAGCAGGGGGTTTTCGATGAACATTTCGACGCCGGCAAAAACAAAGAAGATGCGCGCCGAGCTCGATTCGCGCCCTAGTGAACCGAATTGTTCAAAAATGGTGAAGATGGAAATAAAGCGCTCAAAGATGTGATCGGCGAACGGCACAAATTCCTTGATCGAGAGGATGATTAGAAAACCTACAACGGCGGCGCCAAAGACGTAGCGCAATTTTTTGGCCAGGTAGAGAATGAGCAAAACGCCCACCAGGGTGGCCAGCCAGTTGGCGCGGCTGAAGGTGGTGACCAGGCCGGTAATGCCAAAGGCGATGGGGATGATGAGCAACATCCGCCGCCAATTCGAGGTGCGGAAGTTGACCAAAATGCCGACAAAGAGGACGACGCCGATCATGAGGAAGGTGCCAAAGGTGTTGGGGTTGTGGAAGGTGCCGGTAGAGCGCGGTGCGTTGGCCCCCACGGCGATGACAAAACTGGCCGGCAGGTAAAATTTTTCGGAAAAGATCTGGGCGACGGCGAGAATAGAGGAGGCGATGATGCACAACCCCATGGCCACCACGACCATAGTAACGGCCTTCTTCGAGTCGATCATCACTTGGACGCCGTAGAGGAAGATGATTAAAAAGAAGGTGCGCACAAATCCGATGGTGGCCTCGGGCTGGTTGGGTGAGTAGGTCAGCGAGACGGCCATTATGCCCAAGAAGAGGAAGAGCGGGACCGCCAGTTCAAAGGGCGGAAATTCGATGCGCCGGCGCAGGCAGATATTGGCCGCCAGCGCCATAAACATGAGCAAAAGCGAGAGGTGGAAACCGGTGAGCGGAATGCCCAGGGCGGTCGTTTCGATTAGTTGGCCAGCTATGTCGAGGGAAGTGGTGGCCACCAGGGCCGGCACAATAATCCAGGGGTAGAACATGAGCAGGACCATCAAGACGCAGCCGATCACGCCGATGATCCCGATAAAGAACTGCTCCGGCGGCAACCACAAATAGGCGGCCAGCAAGCCCACCTGCAGGAGGAAGAAGAGGGCAAACCGGCGTTTATCCAGCTTGATGGCGATGGGTAGCGATGCCTGGGTTGTCATATGGATGTCCGTCGAATTTTGCACATCTTTCAATAGTAGGATGGAACAGCCACAAAAGCAAGACTGCGAGGGCGGGGAAGGGGGCGGGAGGCGGCCGTTATTGGCCGCCAGATAATTTTGCTAAGTTGTTAAGATTTCGTAAGTTTTATAATTGATCGAGTTGCGGCGCCCGGATTCTGCCGGGCGCCGCGCTCGCGGACCGCAATATGGCGACTTCCCCCTTTCCCGCCGCCGCCACTTTTGACGCCCTGCCCATCCCGGCGACCCTGATCGATCGGCGCGGCATCATCGTGGATGTCAACCAGGCCTTTTTGGAATACGCCAGCCATTTGCTGGGGGCGGCGGTGCGCAAGGAAGAGCGCGTGGGCTGCCACATCACCGAGTTCTCCGCCGTTAAATGCGGCCACAGTCCCATAGCGAGCATTGTAGATCAAGTGCTGCGCAACTTAGAAATTCGCTAT
>CAXGRO010000718.1:0-3224 GCA_964012055.1 uncultured bacterium | reverse complement strand
GATATGTACGACATTGTAGCGCCCGATTCCCTGCTCTATCCGGGCAAACCCGACAGCGTCATTGCCATTACGCAGAAGACGGTGGGCGCCCTGCGGGTGCGCCAGGTTTGGGAGAAGACCTCGCTGGCCCAATTGCTGCACATTCAGGCTGGCGAAAATCCCATGCTCAAACAAATTGTGCTCATTAAAGACGCCGACCGGATTATGGAGATCGACAAATTCGCCGACCGCTGGATGTACGGGGCGGCGGGGGGCATCTCAAAAAACGCGGCCTTGGTCCCGGGTCTCTACCAACTCAAGATGGGCGAAAAAAGTAAGGGCTGGAGTTTGATCGGCCTGGAAGCCGCCGCTTTAATTGGCGCCATTGCCTACCGCACCGACAGCAACGACTGGTACGACACCTACAACAACCTGCCTGCCGGCCTGCCCGAAGAGCGCTACGCCTTTTATTTTGACGGTGCCCAGGACCGGCGCAATTGGAGCAACCGCCTGTTTTTGCTGGCCGGCGCGCTCTACGCCTACAACCTCATCGACGCGATATGGCTGAGCGGCACCCAAGACATGCACCTGCGGCGCACGGCGTTGCCCCTGGGATTGGGAGCCGATCGCCGGGGCCGACCCACCTTGCAGTGGGTCCATCGGTTCTAGGGATGTTTCGCATGTCTCGCAGTCTGGTCATAGGCCTTGTGTGCCTGGCTTTTCTCGCCTGCGGCGATCTGGCCCGCAATAACCCGCTCGACCCGGCGGTACCGGGTTTTGTGCCGCTGGACAATTTGCTGGTGGGCACCTGGAGTCTGGACAGCGGCGAAGAAAACCAGGTCTATTTTTTTGAGGAAGACGGCCGTGTTGAATTGCGCGCCTATTCGTCGTCCGCCGGCGGTGCCATCGACCGCAACGCCTCCTACCCGCAGACGCTGGTGATCGGTTTTATTGGCACCTACACCCTCAAGGGCAATATCCTGTGTCTTTTCTTTACCGACTCCTTTTGGAACAATACGGACGGGCAGCCGCCGCGCCCCCCCATCGACGATAAACGGGTGGAGGTGCAAATTCAGGGCCGCACCCTGTCCCTCAAAGACATCGACGGCGAGCGCATCTACACCCGCATCTGATTTTTTCCGCCGCCTATTGCTTCGGCCCTTCCAGCGCTTATATTTTCTGACCACCCCCTCCTCTTTGTCCGCAAGCCGGAGAATGTCCATTGGACAAAGGTATTGTAGTTCTGGATTTTGGCGGCCAATACGCCCACCTCATCGCCAACCGCATCCGCCGCCTGCACGTCTACGCCAAGATTTGCGCGCCCACCGTCGATGTAGGCGCGCTTGACGGCGCCGCCGGGCTCATCCTCTCGGGCGGCCCTTCGAGCGTGTACGCCGACGACCGCCCCGCCTACAACGACGCCCTCCTGCAAACGGATTTGCCCATGCTGGGCCTGTGTTACGGGCACCAATTGCTGTCGCACCAATTGGGCGGTCAGGTGATCCCGGGCGACACTATGGAATTTGGCGCCGCCCAGCTGCAGGTGCGCCAGGCCACCGGCGTGCTTTCGGGTTTGCAGGAAGAGGAGCGCATTTGGATGAGCCACCGCGATAGCGTGGTGGCGCTGCCCGACGGCTTTGAGCTGCTGGGCGCCACCGAGGACTGTCCCATTGCTGCCATGGGACACGACGGCAAAAAAATATACGGCTTGCAATTTCACCCCGAGGTGAGCCACACCGAGTCGGGTATGCAAATTCTGGACAATTTTATCGACCTCTGCGGTTGCGTCCGCAGCTGGACCATGGAGAGTTACATTGAAGAGTCGATGGCGCAAATTAACGCGCAGACGGCGGGCCGCAAGGTGTTTTTGCTGGTCAGCGGCGGGGTGGATTCGTCGGTGTCGTTCCTCTTGCTAAACCGCGCCCTGGGCGAAGAGCGGGTGCTGGGCCTGCACATCGACAACGGCTTCATGCGCAAAAACGAAACGGCCCTGGTCGACCGCCTAATGCGCGACTCGGGTTTTCACAATTTGCACGTGGTGGACGCCAGCGCCGATTTCTTGGCCGCGGTGGAGGGCGTGGCCGACCCGGAAGAAAAGCGGCGCTTGATTGGCGAGGAGTTTATCGCGGTGCGCGACCGCGCCCTGGCCGACCTAAATTTAGACCCGGAGGAGTGGCTGTTGGGGCAGGGCACGCTCTACACCGACACGATTGAATCGGGCGGCACGGAGCACGCGGCGGTGATTAAAACACACCACAACCGCGTGGGGGTGATTGAGCAATTGCTGGCTGAGGGCAAGGTGGTGGAGCCGCTGAGTCAACTTTACAAGGACGAGGCGCGCGAGCTGGGCGAGAAGCTGGGTTTGCCGCACCATTTGGTATGGCGCCACCCCTTTCCGGGGCCGGGGCTGGCGGTGAGGGTATTGTGTTCGGACGGGCGGGCCGAAATGGAAGGGATGGAGGCGGTAGAGCGGGAGGTGGAGGCGGTGGTGGGGCGCTACGGCTTGCGGGGCGAGGTGTTGCCGTTGCGCAGCGTGGGGGTGCAGGGTGATTCGCGCACTTACGCGCACCCGGTGGTGGTGTCGGGGGAGGCCGATTGGGAGGTGCTGGAGGAACTGTCGACGGTGTTGACCAATGAGATCGGACAAATTAATCGGGTGGTGTATTTACTGGGCCCTGAAGAGCGGCCGGCGCAGGGGTTGAAGGAGGGGTATTTGACGCGGCCACGGCTGGATTTATTGCGCGAGGCCGACGCGCTGGTGATGGAGGCGTTGGAGCAGCACGGTTTGATGCAGGTGGTGACGCAGATGCCCACGGTGCTGGTGCCGTTGTCGTCGGATGGGGTGAGCGAGAGTATTGTGTTGCGCCCGATTTCTACGGACGATTTTATGACGGCGAGTTTTAGCCGGTTGTCGAAGGATTTTATTGAAGATGTTGTACAGGGGGTGTTGGGGTTGGAGGGGGTGGAGGCGGTGTTTTACGATGTGACGCATAAGCCGCCGGGGACGGTGGAGTGGGAGTGATATTGTAATTGCTGCGCCGGCGGGAGGAGGGGTGGGGCTCTCGCTCCGCGTTACAACGCCCACGTCGTCTTTAAGTCCATTCCTATTTTACGTGATGTGTGACTTTTTTTAGGAATGGCGATCCCTCACCTATCTTTTTTGTGCGACCAAAAGGGATAGGACGATATTAGGAGGGATCACCATCATGTATAAAGTAGAAGATTTTGTCATCGCCCTCTATTGC
>CAXGRO010000717.1:0-3229 GCA_964012055.1 uncultured bacterium | reverse complement strand
CGTATTGCAGATGCACAACCCCACGGTGGATGATGTGGAGAAGGGGGGCTGGTGGACGTGCTGCAGGAAATACGCGCGGCGGGCAAGACGCGCTTTATCGGCGTGTCTTCGACTATGCCGAATCTCATGCCGTTTGTGCGGATGGGGGTCTTTGGCACGTTTCAGATTCCCTACTCGGCGCTGGAGCGGCGCCACGAGCGCATGCTGCAGGAGGCGCTCGTGGCGCCGGCATTATCGTGCGCGGCGGCATTGCCCAGGGGCACCGCGGCAGCGACGAGCGGCGGGCCATTTGGGAGCGGGCCCGGCTCGACGACTTGCTGGGCGACATGGGGCGCTATGAGTTTATGCTACGGTTTACGCTGACTCATGCGGCGTGCCACACCACTATTGTGGGCACGGGCAATGCCGACCACTTTCGCGACAATGTGGCGGCGGCCCGGGGGGCGGGGCCGCTTGCCGCCGACCTCTACGAGCAGGTGAAAGAGCGCCTGAGCGCAGCCGGTGAAGGGCCGGCGGATTAGCGTGTAGCGCTATCTCGGTAGAGCTACTACGGGTGTATTGTCCACCGGGGCGCCGAGGGGCGAATTTTATCACTTAATCGGGCGTCGGCTCGTCCAGGCCGGCGTCGGTTAGGGCGTCGAGCAGGGCGGGGACGCCGTAGAAATACAGGCTCAGGTACATGGGGCTCATCAGCACGGCGCCGTGGCGTTTGGGGTCGTCGCTCCAGTTTTGCAAGTTCATGAGTTTTTGTAAAACAACCTTACCCACTTCCAGATAGCGCGTCTCGTTGGTGAGGCGGTAGGCATAGCCCAGGTGGCGGCAGATGACGCCGCCGTAGTGCTGGCTGTAGGCAAAGTCGGCGTTGAATGCATCCGGGTAGCCGCAGAACCAATCGACGGCTTTGCGGTAGACTTCGGCAATGTCGTCGCGGCCGGTGATGCGGTGCAGTAGTTCGATGCCGATGAGCAGGTAGTGGGATTGGTAGCCCTTTTGCTGGTCGTAGGGCATGACGCGGGTGATGGGGCCGTCGGTGCCGCGCAGGGTGATGTGCTCGTCGTCGCTAAAGGGCGGGGTATGGCCCATTTCCACCGCCAGGGTGGTGCCCTCGGTGGCCATGCCGTGGGGGCCCTGGTCGGGTTGTTTGTCGGGGGTGGAGATTTGGAAGCGCTTGTGCCAGCTGCCGTCGTCGTTTTGGCCGCGGGCGATGGCGGCAAATACTTCTTCGGCGCGCGTTTTGAAGCGCTCTTCGCCGGTGGCCTGGTAAATGTAGAGCAGGCCGCGCAGGGTGTTGGCGATGCTGCGCAGGCTAAAGCTGTAGGCGGGGTCTTCGGTCCACTTGTAGCGCAGGAAGAAATCGCCGGTTTCGCGCAGCACTTCGAGGGTACGCAGGTCGCCGGTGAGGTAATAATAATCCATCCAATTGTCGATAAACGTGTGCGAGGCGCAGGGCTCGTCGCCGTAGTGGTCTATGCTGTGGCGAAAGCAGCCGCCCACCATGTAGGGGCGCAGGGGCTGGTAGTGGCAGGTGTCCACGTCCATGGAGTGGCGCGACATGCCTTCGGCCAGGCGGTAGTAGCGCGGGTCGCCGCTGCGCAGGTATTGGATCCACATGCCGTGGCGCGGGTCCCACTCGCTGTTGCACCAGCCCCAGCGGCCAAAAAAGCGCCAATCGCCGGCTTCTTCGTCCCAGGCCACCATGCAGTCGCCCCAGTCGAAAAAGCCGTACCAGCGGCCCATGTGGGTGATGCGCTCCAGCCAATCGGCAAAGCCGCTCATGCTGCGCTCAGCGGCGGGGAAGCGCTCGGGGTCGGATGCGGCCAGATCGCCGGTGACCTGGCAGCGGGCGTGCCAGGCGGGGTCGACGGCGATGTGGGGTGGGGCCAGCAGGCCTTGTAAGGTGTCGGGGGTAGCATCGGCGTCGGCGGCGGGGTAGAAGTGGACGAAGAATTCGCTGGTTTTGGCAGTGCCCAGGCCGTCGGAGTAGACGCCTTCGCCGTCGTGCCAGGCCACTTCTTCGGCGTAGCGGCGGAAGTTGAGGCGCTGGCCGTCGGGGTGGCGCCACAGGTGTACTTCGATACCGTTGGCGCCGGCTTCGAGGGCTTTGGGGTATTCTTCCACCATGTAGCGCAGGGCGACGCCTATGCCTTTGTTGTCGTCTTCAACAGCCAGCCAGCCGGCGGTGCGCTCGCCTTCGGCTAAGGGGCGGCGCTGGCTGCCCTCGTGCCGGTAGAGTTTGAAGTGGGCGTCGGCGAACTGGGCCAGGTGCAGGCGCTGGTCGTGCGCCAACTCGCCCTGGGTGGGGCGCACGGAGGCGACGCGGTAGCGCAGGTCGCCTTCGAGTTGGGCGGGGACGTGGACGGTTATTTCTTCAACTTCGGTTTGCTGCGGGTTGCAGGCGACGACCACGGTGTGCAAGACGCGCAGGTGCGCCTGGCCGGCGTAGGCGTAGAGGCGCACGACGTAGCGGAAGGGCTGGTAGCCCGAGTAGTGGTGCATGGGGATGTCGGCTTCAAAGGCGCCTTCGCAGCGGATGACCAGGCGCAGGGGGCCGGACTCTTCAATGGAAACGCTGTAGTTGTCTTGCGCCAGCGAGGCCAGGCATTGGCCGCCCATGCCGTAGATGCGGCGCTGGTCGACGCCGGCCCCAAAGGCTTCGCAGATGCGCACCCAGGCGTCGCCTTCTGTAGCGACGCGCAGGCCGTCCTGGAGTTCGGCGAATTCGATCAGGCCGAAGGTTTTGCGGTTGACGGCAAAGCGTATGGCGCCGGTATCGACTGTAATGTGCTCGTCGTCTTCATTGACATTGAGGGAGGTGGCGGCGGCGGAGTTTTGCTGGGCGCCGTCGTAGGACAGGGTGTAGGTGGCTTCGCCGTTGGCCGGAACGTCGGCCTGGAAATCGACGAGGACCCAGTTGATGCTGCCGTCGGCCCAGTGGGTTAGGGCACGGAATTGGGCGGGTACGACCTGGCCTGATGGGTCGGTGAGATAGAGAGGGGATAGATCGGCAACTTCGCCCCGGGGTAGAGGCACCCCGCGCGTCAGCGGCCACGAAGAGCGGGCGAGCCCCTCTTCTTCTGTAACTTTTAATGCGATTTTATTTTTATCACTCATGTTTTCTTTTTATATCCCTTTTACAATACTGTGGACACTTTTTGTAAGTCATTGATAAATAATGGCTTAGACAAATAGATATTGAAATTTGTAACTTGTTGACAAATAATCACTTACG
>CAXGRO010000716.1:0-3232 GCA_964012055.1 uncultured bacterium | reverse complement strand
CCGCCGCGGCTCCCACCTCGGGCGGAGTGGGACTTCGCCGCTTAATGCACGACTCGACAGACCATCACCCGCCGGCCCACCGTCTAGGACGGCGTCCTGCCTCGAAGGCTGTATACGCCCGTTCTCTTTGAAGCAAAAGCCCCTTTTTTGTCCAGCAAGCCCCCTTTTTTTGTTCAACCCGCCGGCCGCACCGTAAAAAGAGGGCGCACAAAGGCGCACACCCGCCAGCACACACGCCGAGCCGACATCCAAATGGCTGCGCCCACCAGGTCAGTTGATCTGGAATGAGTAGAGGCGGCTGTCCCCGTTTTTCGTGCGGACATCACCTTCCACTTGGTCCACCCGCAATCTCAGCCGCGCGATGCATAGTCTCGATAAGCTGCTTCCAGGCATCGTCGTCCAGGCGCTCTGGCTTGATCCGCTCGCCCGTCGACCAATCGGTGTGCAGATCATCGATCAGGACAGTAGGACATTTGAAAAACTTGCGATATTGGTTCCCAGTGACAAGGCCAGATAATGCTCATTTTCTGACTCGTTGGCTGCGGAGTGCCACTGAGAAAGGCTTTTTGTAGCATTGAAAAACCCCATAAGGTTAAGTTGAGCTCATTTTACCTATGGGGCTTTATTTAGAGTCTGGTTTCTCTGCGTATTTTTTCGATTAGAGAGGGGATTTTTGGATCTGGACGGATTGCATAGGCCTTTTCCAGATAGAAAATAGCCTGGCTAATTTGCCCCTGGGAACTCGTAAGTAGGGCCAGGTTAAAGGCCGCTTCAAAGGAGTTGGAATTTATCTTCAGCGCTTTCTTAAAATGGTGTTCGGCTGCTTTTAAATCCTTTTGTCCAATCGCCGCAACGGCGAGATTGACGTAGAGTTTTGCGATATCTGCCGAAGTCATGGACCGGGTGTCGGGACTGATTGGGGCGTCGGCAGGGCGGGTTTGGGCCAGGCTGCGCTCCAAAGCTGTGCGCGCTTCAGCAACGCGTTTAACGCGAAGCAGGGCTACGCCGTAGTTTAACCACAACTCCGGATCTATCGGGTCCTCTTCAAGAGCTACTGCGAATTCATGAACGGCTTCTTTTATCTTTCCATCGCGCAAATACTGGTTTCCCCGTTTGCGAAACCAGCGACGACTGACTCCAGCCAATTGGATCTCGGCCCACAGTTCATCCTCCATCGGCGTGATGGTTGAGATAAGGCGGGCGGCTTGGGCATGTTCCATGGCTTTGGTTTTGTCGCCAAGCGCCATGTTGACTTGTGCCAGGGCCGAGTGGGCTTCGCTCTGCCCGGGATTGAGCTTTAGGGCTTGTTGTAGATGTTGGTGGGCAGTCTCAAACTGCTTGTCCATTAGCGACAATTCACCCAGCTGTAATTGGGCATAGGGATTTTTCGAGTCTAATTTTGCCGCCCGTCGTAGGTATTGTTTGGCCTGATCGAAACGCTGCAATTTGCGTAAAGCGAGGGCTCCATAGATGTATGCTGGAGCGTAGTTATCGTCGATGGCGATGGCTCTTTCGAAGGATTCTATTGCGGTGGCGGCATCGGTATGGATGTGACTGCGCCCTAGGAAAAAATGCCAGCGAAACTCATCGGGGTCAAATTCAGCGGCGTGGCCGTAACACACCGCGGCGGCCTCATACCAGTCGTGTGCGATATAAATTTTCCCCAGATTAGCCCAAGCCTCAGCAGAGTGGGGTTTGTCGCCAACTTCCTGCTGGGCTTCCTGAACAGCCTGTAAAACTCTCGTTTCCTCAACCTTGTCCAGATTCTCCGGTTGGGGAATGGGATAAATAGGTTTAGGTTCAGGAGTACAACCAAGGAGCAGGAAAACCAACACTGAGAAATGACAGATGGGTTTCATCTGGGCTTTCCTTCCCCTTTTACTAGGGTCAGGAATTGGTCGATGCCGTTGTTTGTGAAGATCTCGTTGCTCCCATCTGGCCAGCTGACTGCAATGCTGTCGATTTGCCCGATGGCGCCGAGCCCGAAATGGGTGCGTAGCTCGCTGCTGCTGGCATAACTATAGCCCGGCTGCATAGTGCGGCGGAAGCGTTTATCCTTAGCGAAAAGACTGAGGACTGCGCCAATGGCATCGCGGCCCCCAGTCAACGTCCGGACAGAAAGCCAATGGTTACCATTCTTCGGGGCATCGTTGCGAAAGACCTGGGGAGGGCCGCCAATATTCCCTACCACCAGATCAATGTCCCCATCGCGGTCAAGGTCGCCGAAGGCAAGGCCGCGACTTACCTCAAGTTGGCTGCCGAAAGCCCCTGCCTTGGCGCTAATATTGGTGTAATTTCCACTGCCGTCGTTTTCTAATAAAAGATTGGGTTCGGCGTACGGCGCCCAAAATGGGTCTAGGTTTTCATTGGGCAAGAGGGGACCGCGCTTAACCCGCCCATTGGCCACGGCCAGGTCGAGATCGCCGTCGTGGTCGTAGTCGAAGAAACCGCAACCAAAACCAGTATAAGGCAAGTCGATTCTGCCAAAGCCGGCCGCATCCGATCCATCGGCAAACATCCCGTATTCGTCACTCAGGTAGAGGGTATTGGTTTCTTGGCGTAAATGGGTAGTAAAAATGTCCAAGTAGCCATCGCCATTGGCGTCGCCAACAACAACCCCCATGCTGGCTTCGGGCTGGCCGTAGATGTTGAAACCTGCACCGCGCAAAATCGCTTCGTCGGCAAAACTGCCGTTGCCGTCGTTGATCCAAAGTTGGTTTACTTCGCCATCATTAGCAATGTAAAGATCGGCCCAGCCGTCACCACTAAAATCTGCCGTTACCACTCCCAAGCCCTTGCCAGGTGCGTTGATCCCGACACTGGCACTTATATCTGAAAATGTTCCATCGCCCTTGTTGCGGTAAAGGTTGTCCATGGTGGGGGCAAAAGTCCCAGGTCCACAGAAGTCAGGTGTTGAGTTGTCACCGCGACATTCAATGGTAGGATCGTATTTAACGTAGTTGACCACATAAAGGTCGAGAGCGCCATCACGATCGATATCGACAAATGCCGCTGAAGTGCTCCACTCCTTGCCCTGGATGCCAATCTGCTCTGTTATCTCGGTAAAGCGCCCGTTCCCATTGTTACGATAAAAGGTATTGGCGCCGAAATTGGCGAAGAAAACATCGAGGTCGCCGTCGTTATCCGCATCGCCGACGGCACAACCTTGACCATACCCAGAGTCGTTGAGGCCAGCGCCGATCTCCTCGACGAAACGCCCATTTGCCCCCTG
>CAXGRO010000715.1:0-3233 GCA_964012055.1 uncultured bacterium | reverse complement strand
TGTTTTCAGCGTGGCGATGAAACTCTCCATCGGCGCATTGTCCCAACAATTGCCTGGAGTTACCCCGTTTTAGTGGAGAGTTTTTTGCTTAATTATTCAAGATGCATGTTTTCAAACTTCATCGGCGATTGGTGGCCTAATCCAGAATGGCGCCGATGGGGATTATACCACCCTTCAATAAAGATAAACACTGCCATCCGGGCTTCGGCTTGGGTCTGAAATGTGCGTCAATCGATCAACGCGCATTCCAGGGTAGCAAAAAACTTTCGCAGAGTGCGTTGTTATAACAAGGTATCCACCAAAGCTAAGTGGACCAAAATAGTTATTCCGGTCAGGGTGAACTCCAGACACCGTACATCCCAATTGTCTCCGACTCAGTGTCCCAGTCGTCATCAGGCTCTCGTCCCATCTTGAATGCGTAATCTTGAGCGACTATACGCGGTATTCCACCACAATTATCCATAATTTTAAATATGTCGGAGTCTACCTCAATCTCTACAGAGAACTCCCAATGGTCTACCTCCGATTGGGATCTTGAACGAAGTGCACCATCAAGACAATTGTCTACGAGATCAAGTATAGCATCTATGAGTGATCTGATCCGTCGATTTCTATGGCCAAAGCTTCTCGGATAAAGTCATTGACGATATTGAGCGTGCAAAAACGCCGCCCACAAAACAGGCTGTCTCCCATAAAATCAACAAACCAGCAGCCATTGATGGTCTCGGGTAGAGCCAGCTGGACCGGCGACCGATTCGGTCGCCGGTTCTTGCCACGACGGCGCTTATTTAGATTCAGTTGGCAATAGATCCGGTGGACCCGCTTGTGATTCCAGCGATGTCCCCAGCGGCGGAGGATCTTGAATAACTTGCTAAAACCATTCGGCGGGCTTCATGTTCCTCTTCAATATCAGGCCAACAGGGCATCCCGCAATCGGTCGATGCTCGCCTCTGCCAACCCCACCTCGCGCAGGTACTGTTCGCTGCCGCCGTAGCTTTCCGCCAGATGCTCCAGGACCTGTTGCATGGTCTCCGGCGGGCATATTCTGCGCTGGTAATCCTCCCAGGTGCGGATATCCGGATCGGCCCCGGGACTACTCCGGTAGCGCTCTATCGAATGGCGGGCGGTCAGACTGTAATCGGCGACAATCGTCTCCTCCGGTACGCCGGCCAGCCCCAGGAGCAGCGCCGCGACCACCCCGGTGCGATCCTTGCCGGCAGCGCAGTGGAACAGCGCCGCGTGCGGACCGGCGGAGAGCGTCTCTAGGATTTCGCGGATCATCCCCTGGCACAAATCCAGCCAGCCGCAATAGCCGGCGGCGATCTCGTTGGCGGGATGCGCATTCTCCCCGAACGACGGGTCTTCGCGCTTGAATTGCAAATAGCGCCGCGTCGACTCGATGGCCAGATCCCCGTCCCCGAGCATGTTCAAATGGTGGTAGGCCACGGCGTCGGATTGGGCCAGGCGATTGGGCTCGACCTCGGTTTCCGCGGTCCGGCGCAAATCGACGACCGTGCGTACCCCGTAATCCAACAGGGTCGTCTGGTCGGAGGCCGTGAGCCGGTGCATGGTGGCGGCCCGTAAAAAACGCCCCCGGCACGTTACGCCCCCGTTGCGGGTGCGGTACCCGCCCAGGTCCCTCACATTGTGTGCCCCGTCGAGCGCCAGGTGGCGTTTGGGATCGAGTATTTCATCCATATCGAATTCCTATGATTAGCGGTTAGTATACTGTAGTCTCAAGCTTCTTCCGGATGGTCCCCTAAGTACCCACGAAATGCGATCTGTGGCCAAACATTGGGATGCGACTTCTTACACGCATGCGCCTTATAAGTTCTGATTGACTGGCTATTCTTACTGTAGTAGTAACGTCCATCTAGATCACGGGGACAAGTCCTGAGAGTTCTGCAAAAGTAGTGTCGTCAAACTCTCCTGTTTCTCTCACCGACTTGACTAAAACCGAACGAGTCGGCATCTTCTAAGAAGACGTTGCAGCCTACCTTACCTACCTTGCTGTAAATCAATTATTTACGCACAAAAAAATATACCCTTCTACTATCAACCACTCTGAAATCATGTGGATGGGATCTGAGGCGTCGAGTGCCGACGAGTGGATCGAACTCTATAACCCTGGCGATCGGGAGATCAATTTAAGCGGCTGGACCATAACGCGCGCCACCGATGACGGAGAATCCATCATGCTGCGCCTGGAAGGCACCGTCGCTCCTGGCGCCCACCTTCCTCATCGCCAATTACGCTCCCGATGACGAGCGTTTCCGCCCGGCTGGCACGGCGCAATTGGTTGACGCTGCTGTCTCCCCCTGCCCAACACCAAACTGCAATTGCGTCTGTACGACGGCGATCCAGAAGCCAGCGCCCAATTGGTCGATATGGCTGACGACGGCAAGGGTGCACCGCTTGCTGGCGATTCTCAAATGAAATACGCCATGGTGCGCATTAATTTCACCCAGGACGGCACCCTGGCGTCGAGTTGGGCCACAGCTCGCGAAGCCAGCGGCTGGGATGCGGGCAGCGCCGAACTGGGTACCCCCCCGGCTCCATCCCCGACTACATCCAACCGCCTCCCCAGAAGACGGAAAGCACCCGCGCGACTTCAATCGCGCCCATTTCCTGGGCAGGGACTAAAAAGCAAACTATACAATAAATAAAAAAAGCCCGGGGAATAAATTCCCCGGGCTTTTATATAGACTCTACGTAGATCTATTGTGCGAACTGACTCACGTTGGCAATACCACCAGGCTGGGTCAGTGCAAATACAATCAGGTTAACCCCAAATTGCAAACCGCGCTCACGCGCGTCCGACAAGGGATCACCCCAATACCAACTGATATTCAGATCGCTAAACACCACGGCGACGCGACCACGCAATTCCAGCATCTCCAAATCAAAGACATTGCCACCCTGCGCACCACCCATGGGCGGGCCATCGGGAAAATCGTAGAAGCTAAAATAAAGTGGATGAGACTTGGGAATCTTCTGCCACTTATCGCCGTCGCTGCCCAAAACCTTTCCATCTTTCACCAACGCTTTGAACTGGCGGTCAAATGGCGAACCTTCAACACCCGCGCTCTTGCCTTCCAATCCAGTTTCTGCGTCGCTCTGCCGAATATCTTCGGCGTAGAGAAAACCACCAGCGTGCAAATAATCGCCCAAGCTGGTCTTTTCTGTATCGCTGATCTGCATGACGACATTGGCACCGCCGGTCATGTAGAGGA
>CAXGRO010000714.1:0-3247 GCA_964012055.1 uncultured bacterium | reverse complement strand
TTCGGGCAACGCGCTCTTCATCACGGTACTGGAGGTCGAGGCCTTTCTACCCTTGCAGGAGTTTTTTGCCGAGGTCGATTGTTTTATAAACTGGGTCAAATCATCGCCGCCGGCGCCCGGCTTTGCGGAGGTGGTATTGCCGGGTGAAAAGTCGTACCAGATCTACCAGCAGCGCGCCCGCGACGGGTTGGAAGTAGACGCCAACGCCTGGCAACAGATTTCCGACCTGGCGGCCGAAATAGGCGTGGATTTGCCCGAGCCGCTTGCTGCCTGAAACGATGGCCACTGCCCCCAATATTCTCGCGCTGGCCGTCGACTCGCTGCGCGCCGACCACCTGGGCTGTTACGGCGAGGCGCGCAATACGACGCCGGTGCTGGACGAGTTTGCCCGCAGCGGCGCGCTGTTGGAGAACTTCTTCTGCCCCGCTATTCCCACCCACCCCTCCTTCACTACGTTTTACACCGGCCTCCACCCCATCGCCCACAACATTGTGAGCCATGGCGGCCAAACCGCGCTGGTCGACGCCGTCCCCACCCTGCCCGAACGGCTGTTGGCCCACGGCTATCGCACCGCCGCCGTCGACAATATGGGTTGGTCGCGCTGGCCGTGGTTCAACCGGGGCTACGAGGTGTACAGCGATCCGTCGCGGCGGCAGAAAATGCCGCTGATGGTCAGCTGCGAAGCGCTCAACGACAGCGCCATCAACTTCATGCGCCAATCGCGCAGCGATCCCTTTTTTCTATTTGTCCACTATTGGGACGTGCACACGCCCTATCTACCCCCCGAGCCCTACCGGCGGCGGTTTTATAGGGGCGGTGATCCTGCCGATCCGACCAACGAATCTCTAACCCATTTGTTTAAACACCCGCTGGGCAAGGTGTGGCAGGAAACGTGGTTTTCGTGGCTGGGCGGGGTTACAGATGCGGCCTATGTAGACGCGCTCTACGCCGGTGCCCTCAATTATCTGGACGAGAAGGTCGGCGATGTATTGCAGGCGTTGGACGAATTGCAGTTGCGCGAGAACACGCTGGTTGTCGTCTTTTCCGATCACGGCGAAAGCTTGACCGAGCACGGCATTTTCTACGATCATCACGGCCTCTACGATTGCTGCTTGCGGGTGCCACTGCTGTTGCGCTGGCCCGCCAACCTAGCCGCGGGCCAGCACCGCGACGACTGGGCTCAGCACTTCGACCTGACGACAACGTTATTGGTGGCCGCCGGCCTGGAAGCGGACGGCGGCCTGGAAGGGCGCAACTTACTGGCCGCGGAAGAAAGCGGCGCCCAGAAACTGATCAGCGTCGAATGCACCTGGCAAGCCAAGTGGAGTTTGCGCACCCCGGATTACAAATTTATTTTGGCGCGAGAGCCCGACTACTACGGCAACCCGCCGCGCGAATTGTACGACTTGCAGGTGGACGAGAATGAGGTGAACAACATTGCCGCAGAAGAAAGCGACGTCTGTGCTGCAATGGAAGAAGAATTGGAGGAATGGATACGGCAGCGGTTGGGGCAGGCGGGGCGGGGTCAGGATCCGGTAGTAGAGCAGGGCATAACACTAGGGAGAAGATTATATAGTTCAGGTCATTAATATTTGTGAAGGGAGGGATTAGATGATTCAAGTAGGCATAGTAGGCATGGGAGGCATTGGCAATACACACGCCGGTTGTTACACGGAAAATAAATACACCAAGGTAGTGGCCGTGTGCGACATGGTGGAGGAAAAGGCAGATCAAGCGGCCCAGGCCTTTGGAGCCAGGGCGTTTTACAGCATCAAAGACATGCTCAAAAGCGGGTTGCGCATTGACGCGTGCAGCGTAACTACGGCGGGTCCGGAGAACGGGGGGGATCATTACGCGCCCACCATGGAATTGCTCCGGGCGGGCATCCCCATTCTGGGCGAGAAACCCATATCCAATGAAATTCCCAAAGCGCGGCGCATGGTGGCGCTGGCCAAAAAGAAAAAAACCCCCTACGCCATCAACCTCAACCACCGCTTCACCCCCTCGGCGGTGCGGGCGCGCCAGTGGTTGGACGAGGGGCGCTTGGGCGAGCTCAACATCATTAACATGACGATGTGGATTAACAACCCCAACGAGTCGAGTCCGCACTTTCACATCCGCGCCCTGCACCCGCATTCGCTCGATGTAATGCGCTACTTTGGCGGCGACGTCGATCGTGTGCAGGCCTTTTTTAAAAAGGGCAAGGGGCGCAAGATCTGGTCCAACGCGCAGGTCAATATTCTGTTTAAAAACGGCGTCATCGGCCATTTGACCGGTAGCTACGACGCTGGTGGCAGCTACGGTTTGGAGACCTGCGAATTGGTGGGCTCGGAGGGGCGGGCGATCATTGCCGAGGCGTGCCAGAAGTTGACCTACTACCCGCGTTTTTCCAACCAGGTCGAAAGTTACGATCACCTGGGGGGTATGCAGAGTTTTCCCGACACCTTTCCGGCGCGCATTGGCGCCTGGGTCGACGATTTGCGCAAGAAAACGCCCATTGATAAGGTCGACGGCAAGGCAGAAGACGCGCTCAAGGTTCAGCTGGTTATCGAAGCGGCGATTAAATCGTGGGAGACCGGCACCGTGGTCAAGGTGGGGAGGTGAGCGGGGCGGGTGGAGTACAACGAGAAGATGCTCGAGACCAAAGGCAGGCTGTTCGAGCGCTAAGCGCCGAGCGTGTACTGGGCGTCCTGGCGCGCCGCTTCCACGGGAATGTCGCCGTTGGCGTGGGTGGCGGCAATGCGGTCGATGGCCTCGTCGTCGCGTTCGGGGTGGTGGTGGAAGAGCAATAGGCGGCCGACTTTGGCTCTGGCGGCGATGTCGAGGGCATCGGCGTCTGTGGCATAGCCCTGGCCGCGGTGGGTCGGGTATTCTGTGGCGGTGAAGTGGGCGTTGTGGATTAAGAGGTCTACCCCTTGGGCCAGTTCCAGGGCTTGCTGGCGGTGCTCTTCTTCCAGGTATTCGACGTCGGGCAGGTAGGCCAGGGAAGAGGTGCCATTTTCCAGGCGGTAGCCCAGGCAGACGGCGTCGGGTACGTGATTGACCTCGCGAGCCACAATGCGCGTTTCGCCGATGAAAAATTCGCCGGCATCGATATTTTCGACCTGGACGGTGGCGCCGATAAAGTCTTCAAAGAAATTGGGCACCGGACAGTAAGTATCGTCCATTTGCTGCTTGAGCAGGTCGACCAGCGAGGTGGACGAACTGCCGCGGCCGTATATAAAAAATCTATTGCCGGATATGAGCA
>CAXGRO010000713.1:0-3248 GCA_964012055.1 uncultured bacterium | reverse complement strand
CAAAAGCAGTGGCCCGTCTTCCACCCCCGCCACCACCGTCACCGGCAGCCCACGCTGTCGCGTCAACTCGTCGTCCCCCACCACGGGATGTCCGTACCGCGTCGCCTGGCCGCGAGGTGCCTCGATCCAGGTCGAGACCCGTATCTCCCCGGCGGGATCGCGGTACCAGGGATCTGCCTGTCGCACAGCATCCATTCCAGATTTCACATTCAACTCTCCTATATCTTTAATTAGCTCAAACCCATCTTGTCCCCTTCTCCCCCTCACTTTATTTTGAACAACGCGCAGTCAATACCCCACCCCTATGAGCCACAAGCCCTCTCCACCCCCCCTTACAAAGGAAATAACCCCATGACCCGAATAGCAATATCGGGCACCCAATGGCTAATCGACCATTCAATCACCTACCCCGGCGCCACCGCCGCAGGCCTGCTAATGAACGTCCGCATGGTGAATTCAACCTTTGAAGACCGCCACCGCACAGATTTCGACAGCGACGCCAACACCCAATTGTTTATCGACCAAATAGCCGACTACGCCCACCACGGCATCCGCGCTTTCACCCTGTGCCTGCAGGGCGGCATGCCGGGCTACGAAGGCGCGCTGAACTCCGCGTTCGAAACCGACGGCACCCTGCGCGCCGACTATTTGGCGCGGGTCGAACGCGTCATTCGCGCCTGCGACCAAGGCGGCGCGGCCGTCATCCTCAGCTGTTTCTACCAGCGCCAGGATCAAGTCATCGCCGACGCCAACGCCGTAAAAGCCGGCGTGGTCAATACCGTGCGCTGGATCAAAGAACGCGACTTTACCAACGTAGTGCTCGAAGTCGCCAACGAACACGCACACCAGGGTTTCACCCACGACATCATCCGCCGCCCCGCCGGCTAGGTCGAATTAATCGCCCTAGCCAAAGAGACCCACCCCGAGCTCATCGTCAGCACCAGCGGCATGGGCAGCGGCCGCACCGCCGCCGAAATCGGCGCAGTGGCCGACTTCATCATCATCCACTTCAACAACACGCCCATGCGGGAAATCCCCGAGCGCGTCGAAGCCTTTGGCCACTATCAAAAACCCATCGTCTGCAACGAGGATACCAAAATCGGGTCGCAGGGCGCCGAGGCCGCCTCACTGTGCGTCGAAGTCTCCTGCTCGTGGGGGCTGATGAGTGATGCCCTGAACCAGTACTACCCCTTTGAGTTCAACGGGGCCGACGACGACCCCCAAACCTACGCGCGCATCAAGGAGTTAACCACTCCGGCTTAAAAGACAACGTCATGGTATGGCGCACTGGCCCGAGCGCGCCGAGAAAGTCTATCCTTCGCAGTCTGCGGCACTCTTCGAGAACTCCAGTCTGATGTGGCAGTACGAAAGTTTAAGCGCGCCGCTCAGAGCCGCACCCAGTGGCGCGTCAGCGACCTTATGTCTTCTGGCAATGCGTTGTACACTTCCGCCGGCATAAAAGGTGTACCCGCTCCCAGCTCATCATCTCTCAACCCCGTTTCCTCTTTGAGGCGCTGGCGTTCGGGGGTGCCCACCGGCATGGACGAATCCTGGCCCAGCCACCAGGGGAAATAGGCCATCACCAGCCCCACCCGGTTGGCGGCGCTGTGGTTGCTGCCGCTGCCGTGCCAGGTCCGAGCATCGAACATCACCACACTGCCAGCCGCCCCGGTCGCCTGTATTTGACTGGGGTGGGGAACGGGCTGTTCGAGCCCGCCGGTGCGGTTGTTGGGGGCGCGGTGACTGCCGGGCACCAACAGCGTGCCGCCGTTCTCTTCGGTAAACGGCGACAACATCCACACCACCGTGACCTTGGCAATGAAATCCTGATACGGCGCGTTCATGCGCACCGGCGCCGATTGGATATAGGGACCATCGGCGTGCAAGCCGCCGCCCTCGTAGCCCGGCTGTGCAACAAACCCCTTGGCCGTGCGCATTCTTATGTAGGGGCCCCACAGGGCGCGCAGCGGTTCCAAAATAGCCGTGTCGGCCAAATACGGGGCAAATGACTGGTTGACGTTGAGCACGTCGGGAATGTTGATATTGTTTTTATTGACGGGAAACTCGGCGGCGCTGGCTTCGACACTCTGCCGCACCTCGTCTACCTCGGCTGGCGGAATGACGTTTTCGACGACGCACCAGCCGTGCAGCTTGAGTTGGGAAAGCGTTTCTTCTGCGGTCATGGAAATGTCTCTTTAGATCAGGCACGTACTGCTCCTGATAACTTTACTATAAGCACTTCCTATCGGCGATCAAACACCGTCGAATTAGTTTAAGCTATTTGTATATTGTGAACGACAATACCGAGAGCTGGAATTCGCGAGAGGGGGCCGTCTATAGTGAGAAGGGACGCATCGTAAAGATGAGCGGCCGCAACATAAAACGCATCATATGCACTGAGATTGTGGCGGTAGTGCCAAGCTCCTTGTACCAATGTTGTGTGAGCTATGCGATCAATCGGCCATTCGACCAGATCATTTATCGCCTGGACTGCACGAACCTCTTCCAGCTCTTTGTGCAACACAGCACGGCGGAACACCGACATTACCTCTACATCTAGCAATTCGGGAGCCAGCAATAAAGCCCCATCAATTACATCATCCAGTTTGAGTCCCACATGCGTGCGCAGAAGGTACTCGGCCGCTGCCGAAGCGTCCACTACAAAGCGTTTCATCAGGCTTGTTGATCGCGTTGCTGGCGCTCCTGCTCGAGTAAAGAAGCGGCTGACACCCCCAGATCGGTTTGGGAGCGCTTGGCCAGGCGTTCGCGCCATTCGTTGCGCGCCAGCTCCCGTTCCAGAGCCTCAAGAGTAAAGTCGCTGATCGTGCGACGGTGCTCTTGGACATATTGGCGCAAGCGCTGATGCAGACCTTCTGGTACATTTTTGACTTGAATATTGCTCATAGCATGAAAATAGCATGCTTATAGCATGCTGTCAAATAATCTTTCTAATTAATCCCCATAGGTTCCGTCTTTGCACTGGTGCAGCCAAACGCTGTTGCCGTCTGGATCGGTGATGCAGGCAAAGTGGCACACCGGCGTCTCCTGCGTGGGGATCGTCACCGCGATGCCCTTTCCCTCTAATTCTGCGATGGCCTCTTCCACATTTTCCACGGCAAAAGACACGGCGGCGCCCCCAACCTGCGCCTTGGCGTTGGGGGCGAAGGCGGTGGGATCGTTGACCGCAAAGGTCGCATCATTTTACCACCGCTTGACCACACCATACAAAAGCGTCTTTATTGTCCCCG
>CAXGRO010000712.1:0-3256 GCA_964012055.1 uncultured bacterium | reverse complement strand
AAAAACCAAACCACCAAGGAACCCTTATGACCCCCCCCCCCCCCCCCCAACCCCAACCCCGCCAGCGCCTCCTCTACCTGCACGCCCGCACCCCCAGCGTGCTCTCCGACATCCTGGGCCTCACCCTCATCGAACCCACCCCCGGCTTCCGCGCCGAAATCATCGCCGAAGCCCCCGACTGGACCTACAATACTGTACACGACGCCCTGGTCGACGGCTGGCAAATCGTGCAATTCCCTCACCTGCAAGCCCCTTTTGACGACCGCGAACTCGACGTGGTGGGCTACGAATTTATATTGCAGAAAATGGAGATCATCGATGACTAATCGACAGTATTTACTCAGCGACGCCGAAGTGGCCAACTTCATCGTCAACGGCTACCACATCGCCCAACCCGATTTGCCCGACGGCCTCAACCAATCCATCGCCGCCCAGCTCGATGCCCTCGACCACAACCCCGGCGACGCCATCACCGAAAGCGTGCCGCAACTCTGGCAGGTGCTCGACCACCCCGCCGTCAAAGGCGTGCTCGTCAGCCTCTTGGGCGTTAGTTACGAAGTGCAGTCGCACCGCCACTGGCATTGCAAACAGCCCGGCGCCGGGCACATGAACTGGCACCAGGACGGCACTAACAACCGCGACACCCACATCAATCGTTTCCTGGGCCTCTACTATCCCACCGACGTCACCCCCGATATGGGGCCCACCGTCATCGTGCCCGGCACCCAATTTCGCAACGCGCCCACCGACCGCATGGCCACCTACACCAACATCCGCGGCCAGGTGCCCCTGGTGGTCAAAGCCGGCACCGTGGCCTTCACCCACTACGACATGTGGCACGGCACCGCGGCCAACCGCTCCAACATCAAACGCCACATGATCAAATTCCTCTTCCGCCGCACCCAAAACAACACCGCCCCCACCTGGAACCACGACCCCCAAGTTCTGGAGCAAGCCACCAATTGGGACCAGCGCGACCGGGCCCAAGACGCCCACAACTTTCTCTCTTTTGGCAACCCCCTGGGGGTGTCCCAGAGCGACCACTACAAAGAGCGCGCCATCCGCCGCCAGTGCTGGGACCACCTGATGGGCAAGACGGCTTGAGACAGAGAATCACCATCCACTCACCCCAATACCCTCTTCTAAAACGACCATGACCTCTACCCTCATCAACCCCAAAGAACACCACCAGCTCTTTCTGGACGACCATGTCAGCGAAACCGAAGAAGGCGTCACCCGCACTCTGCACCCGCCCAAAAAATGCGGCCCCCTCATCAGCGGCAACGGCTGCCAGAGCCGCAACACCCCCCAGTGGAACCCCGAAAAAAATCTCTGGGAATGGTGGTACTGGGCTCCGCAACCGCGCTACGCCACCTCCGCCGACGGCGAGCACTGGGAAACGCCCTCCCTGGGCCTCTACGAGTTAAACGGCTCCAAAGACAACAACCTGGCCTGCGACCCCAACGGCGGCCCCCTGCAACATCTCTACCACATCGTGCGCGACGAAGTCGACCCCGACCCCCAGCGCCGCTACAAGGCCCTGTTCGGCGTCAGCGGTCGCCAACCCGCCGTCTCTCCCGACGGCTTTACCTGGACCCTAGTCGACACCCCGCCCATCCCCAGCTCGGACGAATCGCAATTCACCTACGACCCCTACACCCAGCAATTCCTCGCCCTGGTCAAACACGGCACCGAGTGGGGCCGCTCCGTCTTCCTTTCCACCAGCACCGACTTCGTCCACTTCACCGACCCCCAGCTCATCTTCTGCGCCGACGAGGTCGACCGCCAGAACCGCCGCCAGCGCGTCCGCCGCATTGTCGAAGACCCGGCCTACCTCACCCCGCCCATTGTCGACGACGAAGACTATATCGCCGAGATCTACAATATGGCCGTTATGCCCTACCAGGGCCTCTACATCGGCTTCCCCACCGTCTTTAATCCCTTTGGCGCCATCCCGCCTCCCCACACCAATTTCACCCGCATCAACCAGATAGAGATGTCGGTATCGCGCGACCTCCACCACTGGCAGCGCGTCGCCGACCGCGCCCTCTTCATCGGCGTCGAGCCGTGGACCGGCGACAACTACGGCACTTCCCAGCTGCTGATGTCGGGCCACCCCGTCATGCGCGACGACGGCGAAATTTGGATCTACTACAACGCCCTGCGCCTGCCCGGCAGCATCGAAATGTACCAATCCAACAACCGCACCGACGAACTCTTCCGCCTTAACGTCGACCCCGCCGCCTTCCAAGACGCCGACGCCCTGTCGCTGGCCAAACTCCCCCCCGACCGCTTCGTCTCCATCGACGGCGGCCAAATCGGCACCGTCGTCACCAAACCTTTCGTGCTGCAAGGCGAAGACCTCTACATCAACGCCGACGCCTACTGGGGCGAAATCTACACCGAAATTCTCGACGCCGAAACCATGAAACCTTTCCCCGGTTTCTGGGTCCCCGGCGAAGTCCCGCCACCCTACACCGGCAACCACACCCGCGCCAAGGTGGCCTGGAAACACCCCCACGATATGAAGTTCGAAAAACCCGTCCGCTTAAAATTCTACCTGCACCAGGCCAGGCTTTATTCTTTTTGGTTAGAAGACCGTATTGAAAGCGATGCAAATTAACCTTGTACTTCTGAAATGGGTACACAACCCCCCCTGGCCAAACCACCTGAAACGACGCAGTAAGACCAACGCAGGTTGGTGGGGGCGTTTGCCGACGGTGCTTTGTGGGGGACGGGTCGGGGGAAAGGGCGGCCGGGACTCACAACCGCAAAGCGGTTGTGGGGGAGAAGGGCCGGGCAGGCCACCCGAGGGACTCACAAAGCACCAGAGGCAAGCGCCCCCACCAACCGTCACCAGTCAAAACAAGGAGAGCCCAAAAAAATGAAAATAACCGAAATCGAATCCATCCCCCTCCTCCTCCCCTACGAGGACCGCATCCGCAAACAGTACTACCACTTCGCCATGTCCGAACAACACACCGTCTACAAATTCCACACCGACACCGGCCTCATCGGCTTAGGCGAAAACCCCGGCCCCCCCTTCCCCCAAGAAACCCTCGACGCCTACCTGGGCACCGACCCCTTCGACCACGTCATGTCCACCGGCCTCTTCAACCTCGACATGGCCTGCTACGACCTCATGGGCAAACACCTGGGCATACCCGCCTGGAAAATCATGGGCCAGCAGCGCCGCCAGTGGGTCAGCATGGGCTGGTGGATGCCCTGCATGTCGCCCGAGGACTCGGCCGCCGAA
>CAXGRO010000711.1:0-3258 GCA_964012055.1 uncultured bacterium | reverse complement strand
CCCCACCCCCGGCCACGGCGGCGCCGACATGAAACTGGCGCAGCACTTTATTCAAACCTTGCGCGCCGGCGCAACCCCGCCCATCGACATCTACCGGGCCATCGAATACACCCTGCCGGACATCCTGGCCAACCGCTCCGCCGAGTTGGGCGGCACCCCCGTCGCCATCCCCGATATGCGCCGCACCCCTTTTGCGGGCACTAAGTTCTGGGACACCATTCAACTCCCCCAGAGCGATCCGCCCTTGCAGCCCTATACTCCACCTTTTGACACCGGCAGTCAGATGGAAGAGTGACGAGATAGAAACACCATGGCAGATACATTATTCCCCACCACCGTAATCGGCAGCCTGCCGCGCCCCCAGTGGGTGCGCGAAATCATCCTGGACCGCAAAGACGGCAATCTCTCAGAAGAACAAGCCGAGCGCCTGCTCGACCCGGCCGTCGAAACGGCGCTGAGCTTGCAGGAAAGAGCGGGCGTCGAAGAAATCACCGACGGCGAGTGGCGCCGCGAGAGTTACGTCAAAGTCTTCGCCGAGCGCGTGCGCGGCTTTAAACCCGACCTCATCGACATCCAGAGCGTCAAATACCCGGCCGTGGTCGAACCCGTCGAATACTTCCGCCCCCTGGTCCTCGACGAAATCAACTTCGCCCGCCCCCGCACCCAGCGCCGCCTCAAAGCCACCCTACCGGCCCCCTACATCATAGCCCGCGTCGAAGAAGCCATGCAATACGTCGACAAAGAACGCATCACCCTGCACCCCGACTGCGGCTTCTCTCCCTCTATGCAAAACCCCATGGACCTGGACGAAGCCTATCTAAAACTAAAATCCATGTGCCAGGCCGCTCACCTCTTGAGAGATAAATACAGCTAATCATGACCACAACCGGCGCAGACCTGCTGATCGAATCGCTCATAAACCACGGCGTCAAACATTTATTCTCGCTGTCTGGCAACCAGATCCTCTCGCTCTACGACGCCACCCTCCACCGCGACATCTCCATCATTCACACCCGCCACGAAGCCACCGCCGTGCACATGGCCGACGGCTGGGGCCGCCTCACCGAAGCGCCCGGCGTCGCCCTGGTCACCGCCGGGCCGGGCCACTGCAACGCCATCTCCGGCCTCTACGTCGCCCTCATGTCCGAATCCCCGCTCATCTTGCTCAGCGGGCAATGTCCCAAAGGCCAAGTCGGTACCGGCGCCTTCCAGGAAATGGACCAGGTGGCCATCGCCCAACCGGTGTGCAAGGCGGCGTGGATGGTGGAGGATCCCGCAAACGTCGACGCCGACATCGCCCGCGCCTACGCCATCGCCACCAGCGGCCGGGCCGGGCCGGTTTTTCTCAGCCTGCCCAGCGATGTGTTGGAATCGACAGTTTCTCAGCAAGCAGAAAACGCGGCCAGCAAAGAGCCCCCGGCCACTCTGACTGATGTACAAATAGAAGAATTGCTCGGCCTCCTCGACAACGCCCAAAAACCCCTCATTCTAGGCGGCCCCGCCATGGCTCGCCCGGTGCGCTGGCAAGAAGTCGAGGCGCTGGCGCAAAGCACAAACATTCCCGCTCTGCCCATGGAAAGCCCCCGCGGCGTCGACGACCCGTGGCTGCACGGGGCGACCAATTGCCTGGCCCAGGCCGACCTGGTCTTGCTGCTGGGCAAGAAGCTGGACTTCACCCTCAAATTCGGCCAGCCCCCTTTCTTTGCCGAGCACTGCCGCTTTGCCCAGGTCGACGCCGATGCCGAACAATTGCAAAAGGACAAAGGCACCATCTGGAGCGCCCAGGCCGACCCGCTCCAGGCCGCACAGCAATTGCACGCCGCAGCCCAACAGCGGCCGCAGCGCGACAACGCCTGGCGCGCAGAAGTCACCGCCCAACGCCAATCCACCCCCTCCGAGTGGGAGGGCCTGGCCGCCCAGCATCCCGTCCACACTTTGGCTTTATGCCGCGCCGTGCAGCCCTACCTGGACGACGGCGCCATCCTGGTCAGCGACGGCGGCGAATTCGGCCAGTGGGTGCAGGCCGGCCTGGAGGCCTCGTGCCGCCTCATCAACGGCCCCGGCGGCTCCATCGGCAGCTCCCTGGGCCTGGGCCTGGCCGCCCGCCTGGCCCACCCCGAGCGCCCGGTCTTCGTCTTTCAGGGCGACGGCACCTTTGGCTACCACCCCGCCGACTTCGACACCGCCCTGCGCTACAACTTGCCCGTCGTCGCCCTGGTGGGCAACGATGCGCGCTGGAACGCCGAGCACCAATTGCAGCTCAAAAACTACGGCCCCGACCGCACCGTCGGCTGCGACCTGCTGCCGTCGCGCTACGACAAAATGATCGAAGCCCTGGGCGGGCACGGAGAATATGTCGAGCGCGCCGACGAATTGGGCCCGGCCATCGAGCGTTCGCTCGCCTCGGGCCTGCCGTCCTGCATCAACGTGGCAATAGAAGACGCCGCGGCCCCCACCTTTCGCGCAGCGCCGGCGGGCCATTAATTAGCGGAGTTTTCTTCAAACAACTCCCTCCTTCTTCAATACTGGCCCGCACCAGTTCCACGTCTAAACGAGAGGTATACATGGTCCTTTTCTAAGACACCTCAGCTCAAAAAAGGTAACTCAGATCTCAGATATTTAGATTTTAACGCAGATATGACGACGCAGGCCGCCCTTGGGACTCACAAAGCGCCAGAGGCACAACCCCCTACCGGCCGTCCCCGACCATACCAAACCAAACGGACCTCATCATGACGACCCACGAAACCCTCGCCCACCTCGCTCCCACCCACATCACCACCATCGCCGGCATCGGCTACACCGAGGGCATCCCCGCCCGCCAGGCCGACATCGGCTGGCCCATGGGCGTGGTGCGCCGCCCCGACGGCGACCTGCTCTTCGCCGACATCCGCGGCCACCGCCTCTGGCGCATCGACCAGGAAGGCATATTGCACACCTTTGCCGGCGACGGCGTGCCCGGCACCCGCGGCGACGGCGGGCCGGCCCTCGACGCCCGCGTCTTCACCCCCCACGATTTTTTCATTACCCCCGACGGCCACCTCTACTTTTCCGAACTGGGCGCCCGCGGACCCGACGAAGGCCCCAACACCATCCGCCGCATCGACGCCCAAACCGGCGTCATCACCACCGTCTTCGGCTGCGGCCGCATGGGCCGCGGCGGCGAAGGTTTGCCCGCCACCGAAGCCGAATTCGACACCACCTGCGGCGTCGCCGTCGACGCCCAGGGCAACGTCTACGCCTGCGGCAAATGGGACA
>CAXGRO010000710.1:0-3259 GCA_964012055.1 uncultured bacterium | reverse complement strand
TTGGCGATAGTCGCCGCCATGTGATTCATCCCCGCCTTGGCCGTATTGTAGGGCGCCGACGTTGCAAACGGAATAAAAGACAGCACCGAACTAATAAACAGCAAACACCCCCCGTCCCCCTGCGCTACCATCTGCCGCGCACTGGCCTGTGCCACGTGAAACGCCCCCCACAATGTCACATCCAGGGTGCGCTCTACCTCCGCGACTTCCAACTCCAAAAACGGCGCCCGATGGCTGTAATAGGCATTGGGCACCGCAATATCTACATGCCCAAACTCTTCCACCACCGCCGCCACCATACCGTCCACCGCCGCCCGATCTGCCACGTCCGCCTGCACGACCAGCGCTCGCCGCCCCATAGCCCGCACCTCGTCCGCCACCGCCTCTGCCTCGTCCCCGTGGCTGCGATAATTGACGCACACATCAGCCCCGGCGCGCGCCATCTCCAGGGCGCACCCCTTGCCGATCCCGCGCGACGACCCGGTTATGAGAGCCGTCTTGCCCTGCAAATCAATCATGCCCGGCCTCCTCAAGACCAGCGCGACAGAATCGTCTTCTGCCGCGTGTAGAACATAACTCCCTCAATCCCCTGCACGTGCAAATCGCCGAAAAACGAGTGGTCCCAGCCGGAAAACGAAAACAGCGCCATCGGCGCCGGCACCCCCAGATTGATCCCCACCATGCCGCACGCCACCTCGCGCGCAAATTGGCGCGCCGCGCCGCCGTTTTGCGTAAAAATAGTGGCCGCATTGCCAAAAGGCAGTTCGTTAAACCAGGCGATGGCCTCCTCTATGGAGGAAGGATGCATCATAGATAGCACCGGTCCAAACAGCTCCTCACTAAAAATCCCGTGCCCCGTCGTCACCTGGTCTACCAGGGTCGGCCCCACAAAAAAACCCTGCTCCGGCACGCCCTCGCGCCCGTCACGCACCACGGACAAACCCTGGCCCTTGACCTGCCCTATGCGGTCGAATATTCGCTCGCGCGCCCCCCCATCTATCACCGGCCCCATGCCGGCATCCGGATTGGCTACAGTGTCGTCCATCTGCAAGCAGTCCATGGCCCCCACCACCTGTTCGCGCAACAGCCCGCCCGCGTCGCCAATGCCCATCAGCAGCGACCCGGCCATGCAGCGCTGCCCGGCGCAGCCAAACGCCGACCCCATAATCGCCTGCATGGTGGGCTCGGGATCGGCGTCGGGAAGCACCAGCAGCACGTTTTTGGCGCCGCCGGCCGCCTGCACCCGCTTGCCGTGCTGGCAGGCCTGCTGGTAGACGTATTCGGCCACCTTGGACGAACCCACAAAGCTGACGGCGGTAATGCCCCGGTGGGTGCACAGCGCCTCCACTACATCGCGGCCCCCGTGCACTACGTTAAACACGCCGTCTGGCAATCCAGCCTCCATAAAAAGCTCGGCCAGGCGATTGACCGTAAGCGGCACTTTTTCGCTCGGTTTCATTATAAACGTATTGCCGCAGGCGATGGCCAGCGGGTACATCCACATGGGGACCATGGCCGGAAAATTAAACGGCGCAATACCGGCGCACACGCCAATGGGCTCGCGCGACGTCATGGCGTCGACCCCGTCGGCAAGTTGCGGCAAATTTTCGCCCTTGGCCAATTGGCCAATGCCGCAGGCAAAATCCACCACTTCCAAACCGCGGCGCATATCTCCCCTGGCCTCTTCCAGTGTCTTGCCGTTTTCCAGCGAAATGATTTTGCTCAACTCTTCAAAATGCTCGTTAAGCAAATGGCGGTAGGCAAAGAGAATATCGCCACGCTTGGTCGCCGGCGTAGTAGACCACGAGGCATAGGCCGCCTGCGCCGCCTGCACCGCTGCGTCGACTTCGGCGGCGCCGCACATGGGCACCTGCTTGATGACTTCACCGGCCGAAGGGTTGTACACATTGCCCCACTTTTCCACATTGGGGCTATTCCACTGCCCGCCGACCAGAATAGGTACGGTTTCGCTCGTCATAATATTTTACCTTTTCTTGGTGAACAATAAGCGCAGAAAATAGCGGCGATGCTCCGCCGGCGCAAGCCCGAGCCCAACGACCGATTGCCCTGTTTTAAGGAGTATGGCCCCAGGTCTATGGACCTATTGCGCGGTTGGCGGGGTGAACTGAAAAGCGTAGAGTTTGGCCGAGCGCATCACAAAACGAAGGCGCACCACTTTGCCCGCCGCGGCCGAGCAATCGGGACGGCCGTTCCAGGTCACCACTTTGCGGGTAGAATTCCCCCAAACGACGTCGCAAGCTCGCCGGGTAAAACTAGACATGGCCCTGCCGCTGCTGCTCTGGATCTCCACCTCCACCCACCCGCCGCCTCCCGTCTCCACATTGAGTTCGAGCTGCCCCCCGTCAAAAGTAAGCAGCGGCGTGGTGAATGTTCCTCCACTTGCCGGCGCGTCGGCCGACAGAAAACCGTCCAGGCGCAAACGCGACCTAAAAATACCGGTCTCTTGCTGATCCACAACCGGCTCCGTATGCAGCCTACTGGTGCCACCATAGTAAACCCACACCTCATCGCCCACGAGGATGGGCCAGGGATTGGCAAAAAGCATGCCGCTGCTCGCACTGCCTTCCAGTCCCAACCTCAAATAAGGCGCGCGGTCGGCCGGGCGGTACCAGTCGATGCCGTTGCGGCTGGTCAGCAAAATAGCGTCGATCGCACTCGGAAAACGCGCCAGGTCCCAGTGGTGGTAAGCGGTAGGCAGAAGTATATAGCTCGACGGCGCCCCCGGATACTTCATGCCGCCGGGAGTGTAGAAGTCCAGAACGGGCTGACGCGCCTCCATGCCGGCGGGCAGCGGCATGACTTCATCCTCCTCGTCGGCGGCAAACATCGTTTTGGCCCGCGTCCAATGGCGAAAATTCATCGACGTCATCCGCCCCACCCAGCAGGTGCGGTCGCGCCCTTTGGGAAAGTTTTTCATGCGCACATAGGCCACATAACACCCCGCTTCATCGTCCCAAAACGCGAGGTTCTGACTATCGGCAGCACTGCCCTTTTTTAGCGGGTACCCCTCTTCCAAAAACTTCCAGCGCAAGCCGTCGGGCGAAACCAGGGCGCGCAGGCCGCCCGCTCGCGCCTGCGTGCTCTGTCGATTGGTCGGGTTGAGTTTGGTCCAGGCCTTGTAGCGCTCGTTCGGCGGCGCCCCGTCGTCGCGAAAAACCGTCGCCCCCTGCTGGCTCTGAAACCCCGAAGGCGGGCTGACGATATTGTTGCGTTTGGAGCGCCCGTACCGCACCAGTCC
>CAXGRO010000709.1:0-3262 GCA_964012055.1 uncultured bacterium | reverse complement strand
GCCCGCCAGGGCTGTGGGGGTGTTGGGAAGGGCAGGCCCCCGAGGGACTCACAAAACACCATAGGCAAGGCCCCCACCCCCTGACGCCACCAACCAACCCCTTCCCACCCTCAACCCGCTCAATATATACCCAAAGAGAGCCATGCGCTACTTCTACTCCCCTTAGCAGACATCCTTGATATGCAGCAGGACAAGATGTAATTTCTGTTTAGATCAGATAAAAATAGAAAAAGGAGATAGGAATGGTTGAATTAGGGGCGGGTGATTATATCTACGAGACGACGGGTGAAGACTGGGGCAATATACCGGAGGACTGGACGTATCAGGAAGCCACGTCGGTGGCCGTGGATGCCCAGGACAACGTCTATGTTTTTAATCGCGGC
Source organism: uncultured bacterium (assembly GCA_964012055.1). Lineage (GTDB taxonomy): Bacteria > Latescibacterota > UBA2968 > UBA8231 > UBA8231 > CAXGRO01. Next base: position 2,879 of record CAXGRO010000709.1, on the reverse strand, counting down.
ACCCATCAGATGATCGTATTTGATTCGGATGGCAATATATTGCGCACCTGGGAAGACGGCATGTTCAGCAACCCGCACGGCGTCACCATTGGGCCGGACGGTTCGGTGTACTGCATTGACAACATCGACCACAGCGTGCGCAAGTTTACACCGGAGGGGAAGGAGTTGATGGCGCTGGGGGGGCAGCATCCGTCGGTGGCCATGAGCGGCGAGCCGTTTAATATGCCGACGCACCTGGCGGTGGATCCGGACACCAACGACCTGCTGGTGGCCGACGGCTACAGCAATGCGCGGGTGCACAGGTATTCGGCCGAAGGGGAGTTTATCACTTCCTGGGGCGAGTCGGGTACCGGGGAAGGGCAATTTAATATTGTGCACAATATTGTGATGGACGGCGAGGGGTGGATTTACATTGCCGACCGCGAAAACCACCGCGTGCAGGTTTTTTCCAACGACGGCCAGTACGAGACGCAGTGGGCCAATTTGTCGCGGGCGGCGTGTGTTTGCCTGGGGCCAGAGGACGAGCCGCTGGTTTACGTGGGCGAATATTTTGCCGGCATCGAGACCAATACCACCGGCACCAACCTGGGGCCGAGGGTCTCGGTTTTGGACCGCAAGGGCAATGTGCTGGCGCGGTTGAGCGACCAGCCCTACGGCGACGAGCCGGGGCGTTTTTACGCGCCGCACGGCATTGCCGTCGATTCCAAGGGCGACATCTACGTGGCCGAAGTGGGCTATAGCGACTACGGCAGGAAGATGGATCCACCCAGGATATTGCGCTCGATGCAGAAATTAATCCGCAAGAAAGATTGACGAGAGGATAGTATATGGGAGGCCGCGGACAGATTGTGCGGGTGGGCATTGTGGGGTGCGGCAGTTTTGGGCGCAACACCTATGCGCGCCACGTGGCCGGCCACGACGAAGCCGTGGTGGCGGCGGCGTGCGACGTCGATCAGGAGCGAGTGGCGGAGTTGATTGAGGAATTTGGCGACGACAGTACAGGTGCGTACAGCGATTACGAGGAGATGATACGGCGCGAAGAGTTGGACCTGGTGGCGGTGGGCACCATGGCCGACATCCGGCCGCAGGTTAGCACACTGGCGCTGGCGAATGGGGCGCACGTGCTGGCGGCCAAACCCATGGCGCCGACGTTGACCCAGGCAAGAGACATGGTGCGGGCGGCCGAGGAAGCGGGGCGTTTGATGATGGTGGGTTACAATTTTCGTTTTCGCGAGGATGCGCAGGCGTTGCGCCGTTTTATCGACGAAGGCGGCTTGGGCGATCCGCTGTACGCGCGCGCCTGGATCCATGCCGAGGGTGTGCCGGTGTGGGGGCCGCACTACATCAAGGCGCAGTCGGCGGGCGGGGCGCTGGCCAGCACGGGGGTGCATTTGCTCGATTTGGCGGCGTGGTATTTGGGCGGCGGCGAGGTAGAGACGGTGGAGGCGCAGGTGCACTCGCGCATGGCCGCCTTGCCGGGGCTGCCGTCCGAATTGGAAGCGGTGCGGGGGCAGTACGATTGTGACGATCTGGTGAGCGCTTACGTGCGCTTTGCCGACGGTCGCGCCCTGACTTCGGAGAGCGTGTGGATGGCGCCGCCGCTGGCGTCCAACAACGGCGTCGATGTGTGGGGCACCAGCGGCTTTGGGCGTTTGGGGCCGCTGCAATTGCTCAGCTGGCAGGATGGCGAGTACGTCGATCGCACCGAGGAGGTGGCGCCCGGCCTGGCGGCTAGGTTTGAGGATGTGCCAGGGGAGCGCACCCGGCGCGAAATGTTTCACTTTATCGATTGCGTTTTGGGGCGCGCTGAGCCGCTGATCACGCCGCAGGAAATGTTGACCAACCAGGCCATTGTCGATGCCATTTACGGCTTGGGTGAGTGAGTTATGGACGCCTGCCGTGCGGCGCTGACTGTAGATTTACCGCGAAAAGGAGAGTGCCAATGAGCGCCGAAAAAGTGCGCTACGCCGAACTGCTGCCCTGTGAGTTTAGAGCGAGATTGGCCGCCCGGCCCATCGCCTATTTGCCGCTGGGCACACTGGAATGGCATGGGGAGCACTTGCCCCTGGGTTCCGACGGTATCATCAGCGAGGGGCTGATGTGTAGATGTGCGGAGCAATTTGGCGGCATTGTTATGCCGTCCATCCACCTGGGTCCCGACCGGGCGGCGCTGCAGGAAGACGGCCGCCATTTGCAAGGCATGGACTACGCCGACGTCACCACGCCGCAGCGGCAGCTGGACGGCAGCTGCTACTGGGTCTCCCAGGGATTTTTTATGGCGCTGATCGACGCCGTGCTCGAACAGCTCAAACGCGCCGGTTTTAAGGGCGTGTTCGCCGACGGGCACGGCCCGTCGCGCGGCTCGTGGGCGACCCACCTGGAAGAGCGCCAGGCGCGCTTCGGCTTAAAGCTATTCGGGGTGACGGAGCAGTGGCGGCAGGGTTGGGAAAGCCAGGTGGACCACGCGGCGCGCAATGAGACGTCGCTGGTAATGGCGGTGCGGCCCGAGCTGGTCGATCTGGGGCAGTTGGACGCCGAACGCGCGGTGTGGCCGCAGGGCGTGGGCGGCGAAGACCCGCGCGATGCTACTGCTGAGCACGGGGAGGGATGCCTGGCGTCGTCGCTGGAACTGGTTGGAAAAATGTTTGACGAGGCGGGGCTGTGATGGGGCGGGCGATCCGGTTGCTGTGGCCGTGCCTGTTAATGCTGGCAACGACCACAGCGTCGGCTCAGGTAGAAGAGGGCGACTTGCGCCTTTTCGGTTATTTCCAGAACCAGTTTGAATACGAATCGGACGTGGAAAACAACGAGGACGACGCCACCACGTTTGGCCCTGCGCATCCAACAGCGTAGCCACATGACGCCGTTTGCCTACATCA
>CAXGRO010000708.1:0-3262 GCA_964012055.1 uncultured bacterium | reverse complement strand
TTTTCTGTACTCAAAAACAATCGGCCTTATCGGCCGGTAATGACCTGAAAGAGGAACTCGTATCTTGTCCAATATCGGGGTGGACTTATTACCGCTTGTCTGCGGACAGGGGGATTGGAATCCGTCTGGGACCACCCCCTCTCCAACCTCCGTTAAACGTAGTTCTTTGCGCAGGGATCGTTGGTATAACTGCGATAGGCCACCCGGGACTCATAAAGCACCATAGGCAACACCGCCACCCCCTGGCGCCCCCAAGCCTCCGTCCCCCACACTATCTCCAATAACCCAATTATAATTTTTCTTTTCTCTAACAATTATAATTGTGTATTATATAACGCGAAATAAAATCGTATACCTCAGCCGATTGCCTAATCGCGTCGAGCCAACAACTACATAGGCCACCAACTTCAACCAAAGGTCCTCTCATGCGCAAACTGGCCGCTCTGCTCTCCCTCTTCCTGTTCTGGCACCCGCTCGCCCATGCCATCAACGTCTACCACATCGGCGGCGAACAAATACCCTGGCACGACGCCCTGTCGGAACAACCCGGCCACTACCTGGTCTTTGACGCCAACGGCGATCTGGAACGCACCATCGACGTCGCCACCCCCACGCTCTATCAGACCTGGAACGACACCCTGGCCATAGGCGTCGACAGCACCGGCGGCAATTGGCTGCGCCCCTTTTGGCTGCCCGACACCCTCAACCTGGCCCAGGATGGGGTGCGCGACCGCATCGAGCGCGGCACCTCCAACAACGTGCTCACCAGCGACGGCTGTTCCAACCAGAGTTCCGGCGTTGGCAAAGTTAAAGCCATGTTCGACGGCGACCCCACCACCGCCGCTTTCTTTGAGGCCTTTAACACCACCGAGCCCACCTTTCTCAACGGCTTCTACGTGCAAAACGCCATCGTCGACCTGGGCATTAACTACCCCATCAACCGGGTGCGCTTCTTTCCCCGCCTGGGCAACGACAACGCCAAAATCGACGAGATCATCACCGACATGGGCGCGCCCCACCTCAACAAAGAGAACTTGCCGGACGAGGACTTCTCCGAAAATTTCCTGCCCTGGTTTGAAGTGGGGGCCGCCAACAGCGTGCAAAATTACGCCGCCGCCTGCCCCTGGCGCACCAGCGACAGTCCGTGGTTCAAGAACCTAAGATTGGGCGGGAACAACGTCCCCAACGACCCGGGCCTGACCATCCTCCGCCGCGACGAGGAAAACCAGAATGTGGTGGTGGATATTCGCTTTCCTGTAAAACATCTCCAGTGGGTGACCGTACGGCCGCTGACCCCCTTGAGCAATTGGGAAATTGCCGAATTTCAGGTTTTTGGCAACGGCTACGTGCAGCGCACCGTCTACACCTCCCCGGTGCTGGATTGGAACGAAAGCATGGCGCTGGGTAAGATTCGCTGGAGCGGCGCGACCGACGAGAACGGTCGCGTCGTCATTCGTACCCGCAGTGGTCGCACCCCCGAACCCAACCTCTACTGGGTGCCCTCCAATATTTCGGGCGAATTGCGCCAGATCGAGCGCAACGAATTTGAGCGCGCCTCCATCCTGGAGCGCAGCACCACCCTCGACGAGGCCAATTGGAGTTTCTGGTCGCCGCCCTACGAGTGGGAGAGCGGCCTGCGCGACACCACTCTGGCGGCGCACCTGTGGCAGGACGGCACGCCGCTGCTGTCGCCCAGCCCGGCGCGCTATTTCCAGTTCAAGATCGTCTTCCTCTCCACCATCAACGACGCGGTGAAGCTGCGCGATTTGGAAATTCAATTTTCCAAGCCAGCCGCCGAAGACGTGGTGGCCGAAATCTGGCCGCTCGACGTGCCGCGCACCGAGAGTTCCACTTTCACCTACAGCGTGCTGCCCACCCTCACCGACCTCAGCCTGGGCTTCGACCGCCTCGAAATCTTCACTCTCACCCGCGCCGACACCGTGCGCTCGGTGCGCCTCGACGGCGAGGAAGTCAGCGACGACTTTGTCCCCCAGATTCTCGACGACCGCATTGTTGTCGGCTTTCCCAAATTGCAGGGCAGCGGCGATACCTTTAAGCTGATCGAAGTGGAGTTCGACGCCCGCGTGGTGCGCTACGGCACCGAATTCCAAGGGTGGGTTTTCGACAGCAGTCTGGGCGACGGCGTCAAGCAATTGGTCAAAGAGGGCGACGCCAACATCGCTTTTCCGGGCAACGCCCTGGGGGTGCGCACCGGGTCGCTGGGGGCGGGGTTGTTCAGCCAGGTGGCAGTCTCCCCCAACCCGTTTACGCCCAACGGCGACGGCGTCAACGAAGCCGTGGGCTTCCACTTCCAACTGCACGAACTCACCGAGCCGCGGCCTCTATCGTTGCACATCTACGATTTGAGCGGCCGCCTGGTGCGCCAGTACGAACAGCAATTGGTGGTGCGCGGTCTCTTTGGCGCCAACGCCCAGCAACTGACCTGGGACGGCCTCGACAACTCAGGGGAATTGGTGGTGCCCGGCATTTACATCTACCGGCTCGCCCTGGACGCCGACCGCGGCGAAGAAGAACTTACCGGCACGGTCGCGGTGGCGTATTAGGTGATCATTTTGTCGAGATCTGGCGGCGCACCAGGTCGAGGTTGTGCCGCGCGTCGGCGTGCCGCGGGTTGAACGCCACTGCTTTTTGAAAGGCCTCTAACGCAGCCGGCCAACTTTTTCGGTGGGCGTGCACTGAGCCTATACTGTTCCACGCATCGGCGTTTTGTGGATCCAGCTTCACCATGCGCTCAAAGGCTGTCAGTGCCTTTTCAGTCTCACCCCGCTGCATGTGCACGCCGCCCAGATTGTACCACGCCTTCACATAACCCGGCTCCTGCTGCACGGCCCGGCGAAAGGAGATCAGTGCCGCGTCCCACTCCCGGCGCATCGCCTGCGTCAATCCCAAATTGTACCACCCCAACGCGTATTGCGGAAAAAGGGTCAACGCACTGCGGTAGTACTGCATAGCACTGTCGAGTCGCCCGCTCTGCGCGTGCATTTTGCCCATACCCATATGGGCCCGGGCACTGTTCGGCGCCGACTGGTACTGGGCCCGGTAAAACACCTCAGCGTTGGCCCAGGTCGCGTTGCGCGCCACCGTTAACGCCGACCAGGCAATCAGCAAAACGCCGCCCCCCGCCCAGACCCCAGCGCCCAATTTACGGCGCAACATCCACAAACCCCAGCCCGCCAGCAGACAGAAAAATAACGAGGGGAAATAGGCCAAACGCTCGCCCATGATGGTGGGAATGAGCACT
>CAXGRO010000707.1:0-3273 GCA_964012055.1 uncultured bacterium | reverse complement strand
CCGCCAGGTACCCTGGCTCTACCCCGATTGACCGCAAGGCGCCACCGCAGTATTGTACATAATTATAGTGCTATTGCGGATGACGTCGGCGACAAAAAATCGGTCACCTTAGAAAATATTCATCATGCAAAAAACCACTTACCCCTTAGAAAGTGAAATCGCCAAAGAAGGCACCTTTACCGGCCCCCTCGCCTTTGCCAACGGCGTGCAGGTGGAGGGCGGCAAATTGCTCTTCATATCCGGCCAGCTAGCCTTTGACGAAAACATGCAAATCGTCGGCAAGAACGACATGCGGGCCCAAACTCGGCAGGTGCTGGAAAACATCAAAAAAGCCCTAAATACCGCCGGCGCTACCTTCAAAGACATCGTCCGGGTACAGGTCTTTGTCACCGACCTGAGCGACTTTCGCGCCATCCACGACGTGCGTCTGCAGTACTTTGACCCCGATCACATGCCCGCCTCCACCCTGGTCCAGGTGGCCGGCCTGGCGCACGCCGACGCCCTCATAGAAATAGACGCCGTCGCCGCCTTCGAATAATCCGCGCCCCCTGCAAGGAGACCGCCATGGCTTATGAAATCCGCCGCATAGACTACTTCTACACCGCTATCAAGGACCGCCCTGGCGAAGCCCACAAGCTCCTGAGCCAACTGGCCGACCTGGGGGTCAACCAGCTGGCCTTTGCCGCCACCCCCATAGGCCCGGGCCACGTGCAGCTGACCCTCTTTCCCGAAGACAAGCTAAAACTGATAAGCGAGGGCGAAAAAGCGCGCCTGGAACTAGACGGCCCCTACCCCGCCATTCTGGTCCAGGGCGACGACCAGCTGGGCACTTTAACCGACATCCACGTCAAAATCTACGAAGCCGGCATCAACGTCTATGCCTCTACCGGCGTCACCGACGGCCGCGGCGGTTTTGGCTACGTGCTCTACGTGCGCCCCGAAGACTACGAAAAGGTCACCTCCGTTCTGGATATCTAACAAGGATCTAACTCTATGACCACCCCCCTATTCGCCGACCGCACCGCCCTGGTCACCGGCGGCGCCCGCGGCATCGGCCGCGCCATCTGCCACATGCTCGCTGAAAACGGCGCCAACGTCGCCATCAACTACCAGCAAAACAAAAGCGCCGCCAACGAAACGTTAGAGGCCGTCGAATCCCACGGCGTCCAGAGCCTCGCCGTGCAGGCCGACGTCTCCAAAGCAGACGAGGTAGACCACATGGTGGCCCGAGTGCGCGAGCGCTTTGGCCCCGTCGACCTGCTGGTCAACAACGCCGGCATCGCCACCACCGAAGAACACCACGAATTTGGCTTTGACGTGTGGAAACGCATGTTTGAAGTAAACGTCGACGGCCCCTTTTTGACCACCTGGACCGTCAAAGACGAGATGATCGAGCGGCAATACGGCCGCATCGTCAACATCTCTTCGCTGGCCGCCGTCATCCTCAAGGGCAATATGATCCACTACGCCACCACCAAGGCCGCCCTCATCACCTTCACCAAAAACTGCGCCCAGGGCCTGGCCCCACACGTGCGCGTCAACTGCCTGGCCCCCGGCCTCACCGACACCGAGCTGGCGCGCACCGGCAACCCCGGCCTGGTCGACCAACTCATCGCCTCCACCCCCCTGGGCCGCATGGCCGACCCCAGCGAAATGGCCAACGCCGTGCGCTTTTTGCTGTCGGACGACTCTAGCTTTATCACCGGCCAAACCATCGTCGCCTGCGGCGGCCGCTCCTAGGAGAAATTAAATGACCACCGACACCGACCTATTCCAAACCTACGCCGCCCAGCGCCCCCAGGCCGCCCACTACTACGAGCGCGCCAGCAATTCGATGGGCGGCAAAGTGGGCCACGACCTGCGCCATTTCACTCCCGTCCCCCTCTACATCGAGCGCGGCCAGGGCGGCCGCAAATGGGACGTCGACGGCCACCAGTACATCGACTTCCTCATGGGCAACGGCGCCCTGCTTTTGGGCCACGCCCCGCCCGAAGTGACCGAAGCCATCGCCCGCGTGTTGGGCAACGGCACCCACTTTGGCAACGACCACCCGCTGCACATCGAGTGGGCCGAGTGGGTGCAAAAACTAATCCCCTGCGCCGAGCGCGTGCGCTTTGTCAACTCGGGCACCGAAGCCACCCTCCTGGCCATGCGCCTGGCCCGCGCCTTTAGCGGCCGCCACCGCGTGCTGCGCTTTGAGGGCCACTTCCACGGCTGGCACGACAGCGTCATCCGCGGTTTCCAACCGCCCTTTGACGCCGAGGGTTCGCTGGGCGTCCCTCCCGACGTCAAAGACCACGCCGTCAGCATCCCCGACAACGATCTCGACCTGCTGGCCCAAACGCTGGAGCACGAAAAGGACATTGGCGCCGCCATCCTCGAACCTTCGGGCGCCTCCTGGGGCCGCGTCAGCCTCACCCCCGAGTTCTTACAAGGTCTGCGCGATCTGACGCAAAAACACGATGTCGTGCTGATCTTCGACGAGGTGGTCACCGGCTTCCGCTTCAGTTCCGGCGGCGCCCAGGGTCTCTACGGCATCACCCCCGATCTGTGCTCGCTGGCCAAGATTCTCACCGGCGGCACGCCGGGCGGCGCCGTGGCCGGACGCGCCGACATCATGGCGCTGATGGACATGACCGGCAACCCCGAGCGCGACCGCTTCCAGCGCGTCTGGCACCTGGGCACGTTTAATGCCGCCCCCATTTGCGCCGCCGCCGGCATCGCCGTACTCGAACAGGTGGCCACCGGCCAGCCTATTGAACGCGCCAACGCCCTGGCCCAACAGCTGCGCTCGGATTGGGACGATATCCTGGAGCGCCACGGCATCGCCGGCTACGTCTACGGTCCCTGCTCCACTTTCCACGTCTATTTTGAAACCGATCCGGAGCGCGTCGGTGCCGCTTCGAGCCGCAGTGATCTGTACACTTCGGACGCCAAGAAACTCAAGGGAATGCCGGGGGGGTTGATCAATGAATACCAGCGGCATTTGCGTTATCACGGGGTCGACAATATGAGTTCTACAGGGGGAGTGCTTTCTTCGGCGCACACGGACGAGGATTTGGGTATTGCCAATGATGCGTTTGAGAAGACGGTGGTGGCGTTGCGGGATTTGGGGCTTGTTTTGGCGATGGGGTGATGTAGGAAGATGAGGGGCTTGGGGATAGAGGATAACTGAGGGGGCTTGGGGTAGTGGACGCTCTGTCGTGGGGCGGGCTGGGTCCCAACGCTCATTCTCGCGGCCCATCCATGGGCCGCTCCGAGGCATTACCCCCT
>CAXGRO010000706.1:0-3276 GCA_964012055.1 uncultured bacterium | reverse complement strand
TCCCTCCCTGAGGGAATTCGGCCGAATCGCCGCTTTAAAAGTGGCCACTATATTGAAACATATAATATCACAAACATTATTAAATATCAAAGTTGACAGCGGGCCGAGTCGGGCCTACCTTGACCCCATTCTGCCCACCTAAATCAAGGAGCACAAGTTCATGGTTGCGGATTCCCCGACAAACCCACTGGCCAATCCTTTTGAGCTGTCCGACGGCGACGGCTATATGTGGCTCAAAGGCAATTTGCACTCGCACACGACCAATTCCGACGGCAAGCCGTCGCCACAAGCGCGACTGGACGGCTACGTCAACCAGGGCTACGACTACCTATGCCTGTCGGACCACTACACCATTACCCGCACCGACAGCGTCGACTGTCCCGATAATTTTACGTTGGTGCAGGGCGCCGAATTGCATCCCGACAATCCCTTTGGCGGCCAGCGTCACCACTTTGTCTGCATCAATATCCACGAAGACATGGACTCCACCAAAATGCCGCCGCAGCACGTCATCGATACGGTCAACGAGCAGGGCGGCGCCGTGTTTTTGGCCCACCCGCACTGGAGCTCGGTCAATATTCAGCGCGACACCTTGTCCTTGCAGGGTTTTGCCGGCATTGAGGTATTCAACACCACGTGTAGGCGCCACGGCCGCGGTGAATCGATGGTGCACTGGGACGATTGGATGGAGCAGGAAAATAAACTCTACCCGGCCCTGGCCAACGACGACGCCCACGCTAAGGAAGAGGACGAGCACGACACCTACCAGGGCTGGACCTGGGTGCGGGTGAAGGAGCGCTCGGCGGCGGCCATTACCGGGGCGCTGGTGCGGGGGGCGTCATACGCCAGCACCGGGCCGGAGATTCACGACATTCAGTTAAAGCGGGTGGACGAGGAGGGGGCTGAAAAGCAGCAGGTGGAGGCGACGGTGAAGTGTTCGGAGGCGCGGCGCATTGTTGCGGTGGCCAATAGTACGGGGATGGAGTACTGGGAGCTGGGGAAAACGTTTACCGAGGCGACGTTTTTGTTGCGGCCCAATTCGCGCTGGACGCGGTTTGAGGTTGTGGGGCCAGATGGGAATAAGGCGTGGTCGAATCCGTTTGATTTGACGCAGGTGGGGCGGTAGGGGGGCGTTTTGCTTAGGGTGGGACGGTCGGGTAGGGACCGTCCCGACGCTCATGGCGCTGAATGTTTGCGATATTCGCGGGCCTTTGGAATCCGCTCTGGGACGGTTCCCTACCCGACCGTCGTGGGAGCGCAGATACCTGCGTTAGATTGTAGTTCGTTTGGCCGTATAGGCTGGGAACTAGATCTGCGCTAGATATTGTTTATGGACGTCGATTTGGGACTTGGTCGAGGGGAGCGGGCGGTGGATTTTGTGTTGCCTTTGGGGGATAATCCTACGCGTTTTTATGCTCGGGCGGGTGGGGGGCCGGCGGTGCTGGTTTTTTGTGGAGTGGAGGAGGTGGGGCGGGTGCGGCAGTTGAGGGAGGAGTTGGAGTCTATTCCTTTCTTTGTGGTGGTGCCGGGGGAGGTGGGCGAGGAATCGGGGGAGGGATTTTCCGTATTTACAGATGGGGAGAATAAGGTAAAGCGGGCCTATCGTTTGGCGGCGGAAACATCTGTGCTGTTTGCGCTCGATGCCAATTTGAGAGCATTAGAAGGAGTGGCTCTGGAAGAAGCTCGGGCGGAGGAAGTGGGTGCCGTCTTGTGCGCTGCGGTGCCCGAGGTCGAGCCCAGGACGATAGATGTGCAGGCGCCGGTGTTGCTGGTATCGGACGTGCTCGACGGAGAAATTTGTCGCTCGTTAGTTGATGTGTGGGAGAGGCGGGGACACGAGGAAACCGGCGTTGAACAATCGAGCGCCGGCCGGCGCCAGGACCAGGTCGACTACGGCGCCAAGCGGCGGCGCGATCACGTGGTGGACGACGCCGAGTTGATGAAGGTGCTCTCGTCGACCATCGGCCGCCGCATATTGCCCGAAGTTTACAAGGCCTTCGCCTACCGGGCGACCCACTTCGAAGGGTTTAAGATCGCCTGTTACGCCGCAGAGGACAGCGGCTTCTTCCAGCCCCACCGCGACAACCTGAGCCCCTCCACCGCCCACCGCCGCTTCGCCCTAACGATAAATTTAAACGATGGGTACAAGGGCGGAGATCTGCGCTTCCCCGAATACGGCTCCCACCTGTACCACCCTCCACCCGGCGCCGCCGTAGTCTTCTCCTGTTCCCACCTGCACGAAGTGACCCCGGTGCAAGAGGGCCGCCGCTTCGCCCTGCTCTCTTTCCTCTATGCCGGCGAAATCCAGCGCCCCCAGTCAGTTCTCTAGAAGTCATTTCATAAGTCCTTCCTGGCGTCGCGCGGCTATGGGGTTTTCGCTCGCGCTTTGGCCGACGGCCGAACTTATGAAATGACTTCTAGAAGTTTTAAAGCTTTGGGACAGGCGTTCAGTTTGGTCTTTGAACCGGTCCCGTGTATCGCATACGCGCAGTAACTCACATCTTCCAGATATCCGTATCGCGCCAAAACGTCACCCAGGCAAACCAAAAACTATTGTGCGCCGGCACCTGCGCCAGCCGATTGCCCGTCAGCGGTCCGTCAATCGCCTCGCCCTTGACATTCCACACCGATCCCGTCTCCCGGTCTACCAAATTGAACGGAAAACCAGCCGATTGATCGACGTCAAAACTGAGCGTTAAATCGCCCAGCTGGCGGGCGTAGGGAATGGCCAGACTATTGGCGCGGTCCCACACCACTATGATATCGACACCGCCCACCTGATCGTTGATCGCGGCCTGGTCGTCTAGGGTATCAAAGAGGTAAGCGCGCGCCTGGCCGTCCAGGCGCACCCCCAGCATGCCGTCCTTGGAACCGAAAATATTGGCATAGGGGTTGGCGTTGTTAGCCAGCGTCGGGGATAGGTTAAAGAGCAGGAAACTGTCGTTGGTGCGGTAGTCGCCGTACGGGTAGCGGTTGTACTGGCTGGAATTGTAGGTGCCTTGGGCGATGACCTGGGTGTCGGGATAGAGTTTTTTCCAGGTTGCCCAGGTAGTCTCGACCACGGGCATCAAGCTCAAGGGTTGTCCGCTGCGCTCCCCCGCCACGGCGGTGGAGAAAATTTGCGGGTAGAGGGTGAAGCCGTCGCGGCGGTCGTACATGATCAGGTTGTTATTGTAGAGCAGGCCAGAGACCCCCAGTTCAAACTGGCTGCCGTCGTCGTCGGTGGCGTCGTAAACCAGCCCCGTACCGGTCAGCGGGCAAAAGGTGACGCAGATC
>CAXGRO010000705.1:0-3282 GCA_964012055.1 uncultured bacterium | reverse complement strand
GTCGGTGGAGGTGAGCATGGTGGTGGCCATGGGGCCGGCTTCGGTGCCGTATTCTAGGGGTAACCTGATGGCGCCGTCCTGGGCCAGGAAAGGGCGGGTGATGCAGCCGGCGTTGGCAAAAGGGTCGGTGTCTATTTTTGCCGGTTCGGACCAGGTGTGGCCACCGTCGGTGCTGCGGCAGATAAAGGTATAAGAGGGCAGATCGGTGTTTTCTGCGCTGAACATATAGGTGTTGGGGGGCAGGCCTTCGACGCCGCAGAAGATGGCCAGCAGGGTGCCGGCGCGCGACTGGCAGATGGCGCCGGTTACGGGGGATAGGGTCGGGTTTAAATGGCGGCCGTCGAAAATAGTTTGCGGCGCCGACCAGGTGGCGGCCTGGTCGGTGGAGGTTTGCACGAGCAGGACGCCGTCGTGGCTGTGTTTGGTGGTGCCGCGGCGGTAGACGCAGGCCAGGGTGCCGTCGTCGAGCAGGGCGGTGAGGGGGTAGGCGCAGGCGGCGCTTTTATCGCCGGCCTGCAGATTGGGCGAGACGGGGTGATCGTAGAGTATCTCGATGTTCATGATTTTCTCCTACCACAGACGTTGGGCGGCCAGCAGTTGGTCGTCGAGTTCGAGGCCCAAGCCGGGGCCGTTTGGGACGACGAGATGGCCGTCTTGATATACAACGCGTTCTTTGACGATTTGCTCCTGGTAGACCAGGGGGCCGGCCATATAACAAGGGTAGTCGAGTTGGGGGACGGAGGCGGCCATGTGGGCGCGGGCGGTGGTGCCGATGGACATTTCTACGGTGCTGCCCATCAGGGCTTTGACATCAAAGAGGCGGGCCAGGGTGAACATGCGGCGGCACTGGTGGAAACCCGAATAGCCCAGGCCGGTGTTGAAGATATCGATGGCTTTATGGGCGGCAAAGGTGGCGCCGATTTCGTCGGAGGCGATGTGTTCGCTGATGGGCAATGAGGTCTCGCGCTTGACGGCGAGGAAGTCGGCGACGGAGGCGTTGTGGCGGCCTTTGATGGGAGATTCGACGAAATTGGGGGCGAACGGGGCAAAGCGGCGCATGACGTCGATGGCCTGGTCTACGGAGAAGCGGCCGCTGGCGTCGAGGGCGTTGATTTGTATTTGGTCGCCCCAGCGGCGGCGCAGTTCGGTGAGGAACGTTTCGTCGACGTCGAGCTCGGCGCCAAAGTAATAGCGGATGGTGTTGTGGCCCTGGTCGATCAGGCGCTGGATGCGTTCGAGGTTAGCCTGTTGATCGGCGGCGCTACGGCAGGGGGCCAGGGGGTAAGCGAAGGGGACGCGGTCGCGGAAGCGGCCGCCCAAAATGTGACAGACGGGGACGCCGAGGTGTTTGCCGGCCAGGTCGTGGAGGGCGATTTCTATGCCGCAGAGAATTTGGTGCTGCCAGTCTTCTTTTTCGAGGTCGTCGATTAAGGGGGACAGGTTGAGCAGGTCACGACCCTCTAAGCATTGGTGAATGCGACGGCGCAATTGTTCGAGGCCGTCGCGGGTGATTTCCCAGGGCACGTCCGACATTTCGCCCAGGCCGGTATGGGGTGAATCGGTGTGAAATCTGACAATGACGTGGTGCGAAACGGATTTTTCGGGATCGGCGGGACAGCTGCGGCCCATCTCGCGGGTGGCGAATACGGGGATGAGTTCAACATCGGTGATCTGCATAAGCGGCTTTCTGGGATGACTTGACAGGGTGGACCGGGATGTTCTTTATCCAGCACACGGCGTTGAGAGATATACGAAATTCTGATCGGGAGGGAAAGAGCAGTGGAGCAAAGGGAGCACTATTTTTTTCGCCAGAATGGTTATTTGAATCTGGGCAAAGTCTTGAGCGATGCGGAAGTGGCGCGCTTTGTGGAGTTTTACGACCGCGACCGCAGCGACTGCGCCTATTTGTGGCGCCCTCTAGGTGCGCATCAGACGCTCAATTGCGAGGCGTTGGTGAGCTGGCCCGAAGTAGACGAGATCATCCGCCACCCCAAGATTATTACGCCCATGCAAGAATTAATGGGCGGTCCGCTCACCTTTGAGGAGGTCTGCGTGCGCCACATGGCCCCCTACGAGGGGGAAGTGGTCCGCAGTTTCCACCGCGACCGGCCGCACTGGGACCAACACCCGCTGCGCATGGACTACATCCAGGCCATGGTCTATCTGACCGATGTGAATGCCGAGACGCATTGTTTTTCTTTGTCGCCCGAGTCTGTCGATGATGAAATACTGGACAAGGAAGATCAGATCGAGCGCGGCGGCATTTTTGACTTTCACGGACCGGCCGGCTCGGTTGCCATCTTCAATATCGCCGTCCTGCACACCGCCACGGTGCGGCCGACTCAACAGAAGCGCAAAACAGTACAAACGTACTACGGCCACCCGCAGCGAAGTTTCCTCAGCAACGACTCGACCATTCCGGCGCGCTTGTGGCGCGATGCCGAAGACGCGGCGGTGCGCGCCTTTTACGGCAAATTAAATCCCAAATCGGAGCTATTTGCCCAGGCTTTTAGTGCGCGGAGGTCCTCGTGATCTGGAATCGCCATTGCTTGAGTGGGCTGGTGATTGCACTGGTAGCGGTTCCCGTCCTGGCCGGCGCCCACCTGCCGCCAAGAGCCGACGGCCCTCTGGCGGGACGACACCTGGGAAGTCTCGGTTAATCAGGTAAACGCCAATTCCAAGATCTGCAAAAATAGAACAGCAGCGCTTTACAGTTAAATAGCTGTGTTCTATTTTACTGGCCCATGGCAATTTCTATCCACCGTAAAAGAGCGAGATAAGATTCAAAGATGTCAGATTCGCCCGTAAAAATCGGTCTAGTGGGTTGTGGTAAAATCAGCGGAGCCTACCTGAGTATTGCGCCGCAGTTCAGAATTATAGAAGTGGTCGCTTGTGCCGACATTTTGGTTGAGCGCGCCCAGGAGCGCGCCGCAGAATACCAGGTTCCCAAGGCGTGCAGCGTCGATGAATTGTTGGCCGATCCCGAGATTCAGATTGTCGTAAATTTGACTGTTCCCAGCGCCCACGCCGAAGTGGGGCTGGCCGCCATTGAGGCCGGTAAGAGTGTGTACAACGAAAAGCCACTGGCCGTTAGCCGCGAGGAGGGTCGCAAAATGGTGGAGCTGGCGGCGGCCAAGGGCGTGCTGGTGGGCGGGGCGCCCGACACGTTCTTTGGGGGAGGACATCAGACTTGCCGCAAGCTCATAGACGACGGCTGGATTGGCGCGCCGGTGGGGGCGGCGGCCTTTATGATGAGTCACGGGCACGAAAGCTGGCATCCCG
>CAXGRO010000704.1:0-3287 GCA_964012055.1 uncultured bacterium | reverse complement strand
GTTGAAATTCGTAAGTAATTATTTATCAACAAGTTACAAATTTCAATATCTATTTGCCTAAGCCGTTATTTATCAATGACTTACAAAAAGTGTCCACAGTATTGTTGTTCTATGTGTGTTATAAGTATTGCATCTCTGGATGTCATCGTAAAGTCAGATGAATCCACCCTGGATGTTGTCATTGCTGTCGTCTTCCTTCCATTTTTTGAACTTAGCTTTGATGTTTTTGCTGCCGTCAGGGCACAGACCTTTGCTGCAGTCATTGCCGCCCCGGGAGCGCAGGCCGGGCAGGACGAAGCCTTCGACGTCAAAGTCGTGGCCCATCTTATTTTGGATGGCTTGGATCCAAACCTTGGGTTTTGGGTAGCTGCTGTCATAGTGCTGTGTGTGAAAGCCTGTGACCAAACCAGGGACCTCACTGTGGAGTTCGTGCAGACAGTGGACCCAAAAGTCAGGTTTTTCGAATGGACAGAACGTCACTTTGTAGCCGAGCCTGTGTAACATTCGGCTCAACTCCACTATAGTCTTCTGGCCCGGTTCCGAGTACAGGTGTTCGTTGTCAAGGTCGATGCCGTCGATAGCTGGAATGGCTTGCCTCAGCGCGTTGAAGTTCTGGTAGAGAATGCTGTTTTCCTTGGTGCCATGTTTCTTGATCAGGGAGTGTATGTGGAGGAAGTTTTGGTGATTTCCTCCACTGCCGACCGAAAACAAGAGGCGGTTCATGTGATTCTTGAGTTGGGCGAGATGTTCTGGCCATTTTGAAGGGCCTGTATACTGGCCGTCTTTTGCGATGTTTTTTTGTATGCTGGAAATCGAAGTAGAGGTCTCCTTTGTGATCGGCTCCATCGGTTGGCGCGTCCCCATATTCGGCCAGGGCGATGGGGTGTCGCCGCATATCCTCTGGCCAATCCGACAAATCCCCATCTGCGGTAATTCCTTCTAGCGGCACGGCAATAGCCACAGCCCCATTGTGCGCCGGCAGCGGCCGGACCAGCCCCACCCCACCAGCAGCAAGCCGACCGCGGCCAGCCAGATCACCCGATACTCTATTCGCGTTTGCTCCATAGCCTTATTGTACCAAATCCAGTCTTAGCAATTGCTTGTTTATGTGGGCCGCGTTTATTAGCTTTCTCCGGCCCCGAAGGAGTCCGTGCAACCCCTGATAATTTATGTTTATGAAATTTACCGATCAATTGTCGACCGCAATAAAATTGATGGTGGTCTATGGGCCGCTGTTTGTTGCCCAAGTAGGTCAGGCCGCCGACAGGCAGCAAGTCCTCGACGCCATGAAGCTGAGCACGATGTATATGATGGAGGTGGTGTCGCAGAAGGGCGGTTTTGTGCACCGATATGCGGAAGATCTTTCGGAGCGGTGGGGGGAGTTGCCGGCGCGTGCAAGCATGATATGGATTGAAGGGCCGGCTACGGTGGGGGTTGGCGACGTGCTGTTGCACGCCTACAAAACTACCGGGGATGCGTTTTTTTTGGAGGGTGCCAAAAAGTCGGCGGCCGCGCTCATACACGGCCAGCACGCGGCCGGCGGCTGGCACTACTTTATCGACTTTGACCCGCAGGGCACCGTGCGGTGGTATGAGGAAGTGGGCAGGAAAGGCTGGGGCTTTGAGGAGCACAACCACTACTACGGCAACGCCACCTTTGACGATCAGGTGACCACATACCCGGCCCGTTTTTTGATGGACTTGTATCTGGCTACGCGGGCGCCGGAATACGAGGCGGCCATGTTGCGGGCGCTGGACTTTGTGCTCAAAGCGCAATACCCCAACGGCGGCTGGCCGCAACGCTA
The DNA here is from genome assembly GCA_964012055.1 of uncultured bacterium. GTDB lineage: Bacteria > Latescibacterota > UBA2968 > UBA8231 > UBA8231 > CAXGRO01. The sequence goes on along the minus strand of CAXGRO010000704.1, from coordinate 1,483 downwards.
CCCGCCGGCGCCGGACCACTTTGGCAAGGAATATCCCGACTATACGACGTACCACACGTTTAACGACGGCGTCATTGAGGCCAATATAGACTTTCTGCTTGACGCCTATGAGGCGTTGGCCGACGAGCGCTACAAAGAGGCGGCGGTGCGCGGCATGAATTTTGTGCGGATGGCGCAATTAGACCCGCCGCAGGCGGGGTGGGGGTTGCAGTACGACATGGACCTGAAAAGTGCCAAAGGGCGGACGTATGAGCCGGCGGCGGTCACCCCGCTGCAGACCGTGAGCAGTATTTATAGCTTGATGAAGTACTACAAGATCACCGAAGAGCGCGGCTATCTGGGGGGCATTGCGGATGCGCTGCAATGGTTGGAAGAGTCGGCCTATCCCGAGTTTAAAGAGAGTGGCCGCGGCAACAGCCACGCCATGTTTTACGAATTGGGCACCAATAAAGCGACTTATATACACCGCCAGGGTACGGGCGTTGAGGACGGTCGCTACTGGATCGACTACGAGCGCAGTAACTATCTGATTCACTATGCGATGGAACTGCGGGTTGACCTAGAGGACATAGAGAGGGAGTACCGGCGAGTTTACGCTCTGTCTCCGGAAGAAGCGCTGGCCGAATACACAAAACAAAAGGCAGGCCGTTCTGCTGTACCTGGTGCCGGGAAAAACACAATTGAACACATTATAGGGGCAATGGACGAACAGGGCAGATGGCTCCAAGATTTAACTATTGCCGAATACGACGGCGACACCATCAAAGGGCCCAAGAGAAGCGTTAGGGGTATCTCGACCTACACTTATATGATTAACCTGCGGCAGATGGCCAATTATATATATCACCTCGACGCGCAGGAATAGGGCGTAGGTCTCGTCCGACTCTAAATGGGCTCATTGAAATCTATTGCGGCAGCTCTATGCCGCTGACGTTTTCGACGTCGACCGCTTCGCCCGTGCCGCGCGCCTTTTTAAAGGCTTCCACCACGGCGATGGTTTCCACCACTTCACTCATCGAACCGGGCGTTTTGCGGTTTTGTACCATGTCGCGAATGGTCTTGATGATTTCGCAGGTGCCGTGCGCGTAGGCGTAGTCGCCCAGCACCGTGGTGTGGATCTGGGCGACGGTGCCGATGACGGTGGCAGTCATCGAGGTGAAGGGGCGGCTGCCGACGTCGCAGTTGATCATGACGCCGTGTTTGGGGCGGTCGGGGCGGTTGCCGTAGTCGAGGTAGACGGCGGTGTGGCGCTCGGCTTCAAAGACCTTTACCCGGGTGATGCCGGTGCCAAAGAGCAGCTGGGTGATGCTGACGGTGTGCACCAGGCCGGCCGCTTCGGTGCCGTAGCCGTGCAGGGTGAGGAAGTTGGGCACCCCCACTTCGGGTATGCGGTTGCGAAAGCGCACAAAGGCGGGTTCGACGCGGCAGATCGACTGCGAATAGATGGGCGCGTTGTGCCGGCGGCCCAGATCTAAAATGGCGG
>CAXGRO010000703.1:0-3306 GCA_964012055.1 uncultured bacterium | reverse complement strand
GCCGTAGTCGGTCCAGTAGAGCTTGCCGCCCGCCGCGTCCGCCACAATGCCCAGCGGATTTTGCAGGCCGGTGACCAGGTCCCGCACGTCGCCGCCGTTGGTGGTGCCGCAGGAAATAGTGCCTACGCCGGTATCGGTCCAGAAGAGCATGTCGGCCATTATGCTTTTACTCCTGAGCGCAAATGTGTTTTGTAAGTCAAAAAATATACGCCTAAATCCACTGCACAGGTATAGCGTCAGCGCATCTGCTCTACTGTAACTCAGGTCCCGGCACGCGGTTGCGTGGGGTGGGCTCGACCCCGCCACTGTAATTGGCCACAATGGGGGCGATGAGTTGCCGATCCGCCGCCGACCAGTGTTCAATTTCGGCCTGCGCCAATTGGGTGATCTGCGCCTGGGTGCCTTCCTCCAACTCGGAAAACATCGGATGGTACCAAACGGTAATCACCGGCCGCTCCAAATCGGTTTCGTTGGCGTGGGCCGCGTGCAGAACGCGGCCGTCCCCCAGCACCATATCGCCCGCCCGCGCCAGCACGTCCACTTCGTCGCCAGCGCCCGCGTATAGAGATGAGCCTGGATCCTCCATGCGCCGCGTCTCAGCCGTGTGCGCCACGCCGACCGCCTCGTGCAGCGAGTGACGGCAGCGGTGCGAGCCAGGGATGAGGCGCAAACATCCATTCTCCCGCGTCGTGTCCACCAGGTAGAACATGGCGAACAACTGCGGCGCCAAATCGGCGTAGGCGCGCGGCTCGCCGCTCCACACCGTAAAATCCTGGTGCCAGAACAGCTGCGGGCTGTGCGGCGGCTTGCTGATCAAATAGGCGCGGGAAAACTTGATGTCTCGGTAGCCCAGTTGTTGCAGCGCCGCCAGCGTTGCCGGCCACGCGATCAATTGCGCCAGCCCCGGCAAGTCGCGGTTGGCCACCATCGACCCGGTCGACTTCTGCTCCCGCCGATGCGCCTCGCTGAGTGCGGCCAACTTGGCTTGGGCAATCGCCCGCACCCTCTCCAGCATGGCCTCGTCCAGCACGTTCTCAATAACGCACGCCCCGGTACTCTGCAACTGCTCGCGTTTGCTCTTCCAGTCCACCGCGTTCTCTCACTCTTTTATAACAAAGGAATAAAGCACCGCATTGCTCATATAAAACTTGAGCCGTAGACGCTGCCCGCGCAGTGCGCTCATCGTGCGCCCGTCCTTCCATTGCATTTCCTGCCGCAGCGAGTCGCCGCTAAAAGTCACACTCGCTTCCCTTTCATAACCCTCTATAATCTCCCCATCCGGCGACAGCACTTCCACCTGTATGGTGCCGTTGGCACTGGAAGCGTTGATTTCGAGCACCTCGCCCTCGCACACCAACGGGCGCGTCAGCAACGAGCCCCACTCCCCCGGCGGCGTTGCCCGCCCTATCAAGCGGTCCAACTTGGCCACCGCCAGACCTATGCCGAAGGTGTTAAAGAACTCTGTGTGCAGCCCCCTGTACCCCGTGTAGTAGAACCACAGTTCGTCCCCCACCACCACCGGCGTATCGGCCAGGACCATGCCCGAGTCAAAGTCGGCGCCCTGCCCGTGCCGGGTGCCCAAACCCAAGAAGACATCGCGCGTGGGCAGGCGCTCCCACTTCTTGCCGTCGCGGCTAAAGGCCAGTTGAATTTCGATGATGGCCTCCGCAGCCGAATAGTACATCTGCAGCGAGCCAAAATAATAGCCCTCGTATTTAAACACCGGCATCCCGTACAATTCCACCGGGTCCAGCTCGTCGGGCACCAGCACCATTTCTGGCTCGCTCCACGCCAGCAAGTCGGCGCTCTCGCAGCGCGCAATGCGCCGCTTCCAATGGCCGGCGTATACGCGGGGCCTCATGTAATACACATATTTGCCAATGTCCTCATCCCAGAACACGCAATTGGTCGTATCGCTCTCCCCCTCAATCACCGGGTTGCCGCCGTACGGCGCCCAGTGTTTGCCGTCCGCCGAATAGGCAATACACACCCCCGACCGCCCCGGCCACTCGCCGTCGATGCCGCCGTTTTGCACCACCTCTTCGCGCGATATGCCAAACACATCGGTGTACAACATTTTGTATCTCTTGGCCGGATCCGCTTCATCGCCATCCTTCAATACCGTGCCGGGAACAGCCCACCACTCCCCCAGCATGACCAGGTTGTTCTTTTTAGATCCTTCGTATTCGATAATCCCCAGCTCGGGTTTCTCCCAATTCATCCCGTCTTTCGATTCGGCGTAACACGTCGAATAGGTGTACCAGTGCTCCTCTTCGTTCTTCCAAACTACATATCTGAACACGCTGTACCACATTTTGAAGAGTTGCTCTTCCTCGTCAAACATGACGTTGCACCCTCCCACGCCCTTGCCCTCCCACGGCCGGTCTGCCACCATCAACGGATTGTCGATGCGCTTGGCCGGTCGCTCCACCTGGCGCCGCAAATTCCACACGTCTTCCACTATGCGGTCGTCCACCAACAGCTGTTTTCCTGTGTTCATTACTTTGTGATTTCTCCTCTATTGTCGATAACTTGGTTTACTTGCGCGGGCAGGCGGGGTGCCTTGCCTCTCTGGTGCTTTGTGAGTCCCAAGGGCGGGCTGTGAGTCCCGGCCGCCCTTTGCCCCCCGCCTCTCCCCCACAAAGCACCGCCGGCAAGACACCCCGCCTGCCATCTCCAACCACTCCACTCTGAGTAGTTCAGCTTTTCTTAACCCCCTCTTCCGACCCGTCCACATCACCCACAGGGTAACACACAAAGAAGCCCTTGATGGGCTCGCGCACCGTCACCCTCACCCGGCGTCCCGCCACCACCACAATCGTATCGCCAGGGCCGGCTATGGTCTCCTCGGTCTCGCCCTCGGGCTGCACGTAGAGGTTGCCCTGCACCACGTGCAACATTTCGTGAAACTCGTCCTCGCCCAAATCTTCGTGCCCCTGCTCCGCCTCCCAATACCCCGCCAACACTCCATTCTCCCCATCTTTCAAAAAGTAATTCCACTCGCTGCGCACAAAGCGCTCCTGCTTATCTTCCAGATCGAAGGGCACAGCCCCCCACTTAACCACATGCGGAATTTTCGCCAACGCTTCATTCATCTGCCTAACCTCCTCATTTTTTATTGACAAACCGGTCCCAAAAAGTAAACGCACATTGTCCAACCGCCCACAAAAACCTACATTGGTCTTCTCGCACCAACACTATTGCAAAACGCCATTAACTACGCCAACGTCCATTAAGCGAATTGGGGGGGACCTCAGAGCGGATTCATTACCCCCTGCGCCGCAGGATTGCGGCGCAGGGGGTAAT
>CAXGRO010000702.1:0-3317 GCA_964012055.1 uncultured bacterium | reverse complement strand
CACCGACTTGTTACGATATACTGGACTCTTGCACGATTAATTCCTTAATCTTCATGCGGCTGTGGGGGAATGGGGCCGGGCAGGCCGCCCTGGGCCTCACAAAGCACCAGAGGCAAGGCCGCCACCCTCCTGCGCCAGTGGACGTATGGGGGATTTACTGCGCTGGTCTTGGTAATTAAGTGATGTTTTGGGTATTTGACCGGGGTGGGAGGATGGGCGTTCTTTTGGCCCCTTATGGAAAAATCGTCTCCGCTTAACGTCCAGCGCAAAAGTCGTCTCGTTGAATCCACGCCCTTTTTTTATGGCTGGATAATTTTGGTTGTGGGTACTTTTGGCGGCATTATGACCGGGCCGGGGCAGACGTATGCTTTTTCCGCTTTCCTGAATCATTTTATCACCGATTTGGGGCTCAGTCGTTCGCTGGTCAGTACGCTGTACACGGCGGGCACGCTGGCGGCCAGTTTTGTGCTGCCTTTTGTCGGGCGCCAGTTCGATCTGCGCGGCGCCCGCGTTCTGGTTGTGGTGGCGAGTTTGTTGCTGGGGCTGGCTTGTGTTTACATGAGTTTTGTGCGCGATGCGGTGATGCTGGGCATCGGCTTTTTTTTATTGCGCCAATTGGGGCAGGGCAGCTTGAGCCTGGCGAGCCGGAATGTCATCAATATCTGGTGGGTGCGGCGCCGCGGTCTGGTCATGGGCATCGGCGGTGTGGCTGGGGCGCTGTTGAGCGGTCTCTTTCCCTATATCATCAATACGTTAATCGACCTCTACGACTGGCGTTCGACGTACGTGATATTGGGCGCTGCGTTGATATTCATCATGGTACCCGTAGGTTGGGTCTTTGTCCGCGATAGGCCCGAGGAATACAGCTTGAAGCCCGATGGCATGGAGGTCAATGGTAAAGATGGTGAGGGAGCCGAGACGCCGCTGGAGGTCAACTGGACGCGGGCGCAGGCTTTGCACACCACCGCCTTTTGGCTGGTGACGGCGGGCCTGGCGTCCATGAGCATGCTCCACACCGGACTTTCGTTCCACCTCTTCAGCATTTTTGAGGACAACGGCCTCTCCGCCAATGTGGCCGCCTCGGTTTATGTGCCCATTGCCGCCACCGCCGCCGTTGTGCAGTTGATCAGCGGGTTGTTGATAGATAGGATTGGCGTGCGCGCACTACTGACGGTGTCGCTGGTGTTGATGGCGGTGAACCTCGTTTTGGCGACCGCGTTCGATTCGCGGGTCATGGCGTATTTTTTTGGCTTTAGCATGGGCACGCAGGTGGGGTTGGAAATCATTGTCAGCAGCGTTGTTTTTGCCAATTTCTTCGGCCGCCGTCACCTGGGCAGCATCGCCGGTTTTTCGTCGACCTTGCTGGTAGCCGCTTCGGCCCTGGGCCCCATGCCCATTGGCGTGGCGCGCGACCTGATGGGTGGTTATGACGCCGTGCTCAACGCCTTTGCCGTCATACCGCTCGTTTTGGCCGTCGTCTGCCTGCTCTTTTGCCGCGCGCCCGGTGCGCCTCCGGGCGATTCAAAGGCGGGCGGTTGATAGGAGGTGCCGTTCGCACCCTGTCGGGCCAAAAGTTAGACTATTTTTTCTGCAAAGTTACTTTTGCCGGATTCGCTGTATCTTACTTGCGAATGGCCATTCTTTCAACTCGCGAATGCCCGCAATAAGAAGATGGTTATTGGAGTAGTTTTAGTTATACTATGGCTAGAGAAAAACAGTCTACAGCGAGGACATCAATACGCCTGCTGAAGTGGAAATATGCCGCGTATTCGCCGTCCAAATATAGTTGGGCATCCAGGAACATGAGCAGTAAACCCACTTGCATTATCGTCACAGGCCGGCCGGGGTCAGGGAAGACGAGTCTATCCAAGAGGCTGGCTGAGCAGCTGTGGATGCCGGTAATCAGTCGCGACGAGATCAAGGAGGGTTATGTCAATACCTATGGTGTTAAGCACGATCAGCTTCCACCGGACACCAATGGTGTGGTTTCTAAATTTTTCTTTGAGATAGTGAATCAGTACCTCGCCGGTAAGATCTCTGTCGTTATAGAGGCGGCCTTCCAGCACAAGCTCTGGGAACCAAAGATGCCTAAGATCCTCGAGTTGGGTAATCCTTTTATTGTTGTATGCTCCGTTGACGGGATGGTGGCGGCAAAGCGCCATCTCCAGCGGGGTCTGGATGATCCAAACCGGGAGTTCTACCACGGCGATGAGCGTGTTGCCGTCTATAGGGAAACCGGTGAGATGTTGCCTCCCGACAACTACTCGGCGCCGGATCCCAACGTGCCCACGGTTCACGTCTCGACAGAGGGAAAATACTCACCCAGTATAGATGACATTGTGAAGAGAATCCGATTGTCGGATGCCTAACAAGCGGTTGATGAGGGCAACTTCAGGAGCGCCATATCGTCGGTTCTTTTCTATTCCGGGGAATTTGACTTTTCGGTGTTGACCGATCTATTGGGGGAGCCGTCACCAGCAACAATCAGCGGATGATGCTGGTTTCCAGCAGGTCCGGGATAAATCATCTCGAAGCCGAAATTTGGGTGAAGACAGAAGGGGCGATATTCGCCTGGAGAAGTTGGTCCCATTATCGCGGACATTGTCCATGAATAGAATTCTCTTAATACAATACTGTGGACACTTTTTGTAAGTCATTGAGGGACGAGTAAAAGCACCGCGAGGACATTCCATCCAGCTTCGGACCATCTGGATTATTGAGGGAAACCGTCCACCGCGTTTTGTGACAGCATATCCACGCACTTGAACGGGAGTTTTCAAGACATGATTCAGGAATTAGACCTTGTAGTTTTGCTGCGTTCCATAGAAGAGAAAGGCCTACAATTAGGAGATGTAGGCACTGTTGTGCATTGCTATGAGGATGGCCAAGCCTATGAGGTTGAATTTATCGATGGGGACGGAGAGACCTTAGCCGTTTTGACGTTGGACGCATCGGATATCCGTTCTCAAATTGGTGGAGAAATCCTCCATGTACGAGAAGTGGCGCCCGATCCAATGTAAGCTTCTATTTCTTCAAAGTTGTCATACCCCATACAGCATTTCGCCGCCCCGATTTCCTACCCATCCTCGATTTACAAAACCAGATCGTCGGTCGGTTCCCAGTCGCTCTGGCGCGGGTCCCAGCGGGTGCCGCATTTGTCGCTGATGATCACCCACTCGCCGGCGCTGAGGTTGCCCTGGTGATGGTAGTTAAAGCGCCGCAAGCCCGCTTCTTCCGCGGTGTCCAGTAGCATCTTCAGGTCGCGCGATGACATGGGGTCGCCGTCGTGGGGAAAGCGCCCGGTGTCGAGCCAGGGG
>CAXGRO010000701.1:0-3323 GCA_964012055.1 uncultured bacterium | reverse complement strand
TCGTTGAACATGACCACATCGCCCGGCTCGACTTCGAGGGCATGGCAGGACAGATCCGGACCGGGTACGCCAAAAGTACGGAGACTGGTATCGTCCTGAGCAAGTGTATCTATACCCTCGTGGAGGGCCCGTAAATGGCGCAGAAAAGGTATGTGATGGGAGCCGGGTATGATTCGCAGCGCCCCCGTCTGCTTTTGCATGGGCTGGAGGTACATCATGACCTTGACGCGGCAATATTCCATCTCTATTTCCTCGGGCCGGTCGGAGTGCCACTGGAGAAGGTTTTCCTCAGTGAAACTACCCTTGTGGCCCTCCGACCCGCCCCAGACAAAGCCCGGACCCAGTAAGTCCACAATGGACTGGTAAATGCGGTCATCCTCGGGCAGTTGGGCCAGCCGCGGCCGTTCTTCGATAAAGGGTACTACGATCTGGTACGGATTTTCCGGTTGTCTCTCATGATTGTCCCGCCATATCTGATTGGCCTCGCTGGTGATGTCCGCCATTTCCTCGGCGGTGAAAATCCGCGGCAAACTGAGGAAGCCAAAGGCTTCGAAGTGGGCTACTTGTGCTGGTGTTAACACGGTTTTCTTCTCCTGCGATTTATTAATAGATGTAAAGGCTTACTGGAACGGAATAGGGGGTAGACAACGGCGCTTACTCGTCATATAATTATCCGCTCATATACCTAAATCAGTACTAACGAAGGGATACGACATGCCTCTTGAACTGAACGCATAGAGCTGTCGCAAACGATCCCAGTAGTGCTAGTTCATGGCTAGCGGTCGGTCAGATCGTCGCCGTGGTTGGTGGCGTCGGTCTGGCCCTTTTCCATGCAGACGGCGATGGCGAAGAATTCGAGTTCGGCGTCGGTGTGGTTGTAGATGCCGTGCGAGCCGCCGAGCCGGTTCAGGATAACGTCGCCGGGGTGGACCTCTTCGGTCTCGTCGTCCATGGTCATGCGCCCGCTGCCGCTCACGATGACGTAGGCTTCCTCGATGGTGTCGTGCCGGTGGTAGCCGACCGAGGTGCCCGGCGGCATGATGGCGTGGGCGAGGAAGCCGAAGTTGGTGGTGAAGTCGGCCGCCGACCAGACCATGCGGGCCAGGATCTCGCCCTTGCCGCCGTGAGACTGCGCGGGCTTTAACAGGGCGCGGTCGAGGCGGCCAATGGGCAGGCGATCGGCAGATTCGAGCGGGGCGTTGGTGCGGTCGTCGTCGAAGTTGGTGGTGACTTGCTCCCGGTGGGGATCGACCACTTTGAAATTGTAGAAGCGGGTGTCGGACTGCGTGTGGTTGTAGATGGCGTGGGATTCGCCCGAGCGCAAGGGTACGGCGGCCCCGCCGGTGATTTGAGCGGTGCGGCCGTTGTGGGTGAATTGCGCGGCGTTGTCGACGGTGACGAAGATTTCCTCGGCGTTGACGTGCCGGTGGTGGCCGATGCCGCTGCCGGGCGGGAAGACGCAACAGTGGATGAAGAACCAGGGGGTCTCGAAGTCCTCGGCGGCAAAACAGCTTTTGAACAGCCGCGGCGCGGCGCCATGGTGGCTGATGCCGGGCTCCATTTCCTCGCGGGGGGTGTGGCTGATGCGCATATGAGCCTCTATGACCATGCGGTTAAGCTGTGGGTGGACGGTCGGGCCGCGGGGCAAAACAGGACCGGCCAATACTTGATGTATAGGAACTATATAGGTTCTTTTAGGGATCGGGTCAAGTGGTCTCTCGCACAACGGATAGGCGCCGATCCAGCGCCCCGTGACGGCGGTGCGCTACGCCGCATACGCGGCTTGGCCCTAACGGACAACCTCCCTTCACTATGCGCTCAGTCCGGTGCGGAGCGCAAAGCCAAATACGTTAGCAGGATATAAACAATGCATGATGACATGAATTTCGGCCCCATCGACGACGTGAAGCGCGGCAGCGCGGCAGCCCCCCCGTGGCGCGTCGAGGAACTGACCTTCGACAACGCTGGCGAAGGCCTGATCCATTCGTACGCGTCCCTGTTCACTATTGCCGACTACTGGCCCTACGGCTATTTCACGAGCCGGCGGCGCTGCGAGTTGCCGGGCAAGCTGTTTTGTGCCCGGGCCTCCGGCGCCGACGGCGACCGGCACCACTTCCTGGCTCCCGCTTTCTGGGGCGCCGTCAACCGCTTTCGCATGGTCGACGGCCGACTGCACTACGCCTGGCGCGTGCGGCCGCCGCAACGCCGCGTGGCGGGCGGGCGTTTTTCCTACGTCTGTCCTTCGCAGGGCCCCTGGGAGATCTGGTGCAACCGCGACGAGAACGACGCCGTCGTGTGGACGCTGCGCCTGCTCGACGGCGGCTCCTGGACGACCCGGACGCTGCCCGCCCATCCCGGCGACGACGGCTGGATGGACGTCCGGCTCATCGCGGACCCCCGGCAGTTGAGCCTGCAACTCGACCAGCGGCCGGGCGTTACCTTCAACCACGACGCCTACGCGCAGCCGTTCCACGTGCAGTTCGGCAGCGGGCAGTCCCAAGCGGGGGGTGAGGAGGTGGTCAGCGAGTTCCGCCACGTCTACCTCGATGTCCTGCCCTATCCCCATCCCGGCGTCGAGTTTGACGAGGGGCCGGAGGATCTGCGGCCCGGCGATGACGCGATCGTGGGATACTTCCAGTTCACCACGTCGGCCGCGCCGCGCGCCTCGGAGGGCGATATGGTCGTGCTGAAGGACGGCCGGCTGCTGTGCGTCTACGGCCACTACCACGCGGGCGAAGGCTGGGATTTGTCGTCGGCGCATCTGGCCGCGACCACCTCCGACGATGGGGGCCGCACCTGGTCGCCGCCGCGCCGAATGATCGGCATGGAGGAAGGGTCGGTCAACAATGTCATGTTGGTGAGTCTGCTGCGGGGCGCTGACGGCGATCTACTCATCGCCTACGCCGACCAGACACCTGAGATGAAGGTTCGGGGCATGGTGCTGCGCCGCAGTGGCGACGACAGCCAAAACTGGTCGCCGCGCCAGCCGATCACGCCCAACAACGGCAATATTCACCAGGCCAACAACGCGTGCCTCGTGGCCCTGAAAAGCGGCCGCATCGTGCTGGCCATGCGGGAGTACGTCGACGGCGTGCGCTGGCCGTACGCCCTGTTCAGCGACGACGACGGCCAGACGTGGCAGGCCGGTCGGCACGTGCCCGACCCCGAACTGACCGACGAGCAGCGGCTAGGGCAAAACGTCAACGAGCCGTCGATCTGCGAGCTGGCCGACGGCCGGCTGCTGATGATCATGCGCTCCGTCGCGGGTGGGCAGTTCTTCTCCTGGTCGAGCGACCGCGGCGAAACGTGGACCAAACCCGTGC
>CAXGRO010000700.1:0-3327 GCA_964012055.1 uncultured bacterium | reverse complement strand
AAAAGTTGCACGGTTTAATTTTTAATCTTCATTTGGGCTGTGAGTCCCGGCCCCCCTTCCCCCGGCTCCGCTCCCACAAAGCACCGCCGGCAAAACCCCCTGCCCTAATGCTCCGATTAATACTATTTGGGGGTCGTTATTTCTTTAGTTCGACGACGATGTTGCGCCAGGGGGTGTTGCCGACGTTGATGGCTTCGTGGACGGCTTCGCCGTCTATTTGGTTGAAGTGGACTTCGCCGTCCTGCATGGGGTTGGCGTTTTTTTTGTTGCCTTCGTCGTCGGCGCCTTGCAGGGTGCCGTCGCCGATGACGACGTAGAAGTAATCGTTGGTGTGGCGGTGCAGGCCGGTACTCTGGCCCGGCTCCAGGCGCAGGTCCCAAACGCGGACCTGGTCGTTTTCAAAGAGAAGTTGGGTGCCCACATCGGGGGAAATGGCGGCGTTGGGCATGGCGGGTTCCTTTCTGGTTAGACTAGTGCTAGGTGGTTTGAGGGTAGTTTTTATCTTCGGGATGAATGGATATGAGACTAATTGACATAAGGGTCGGGGTTGTGTTCGACTTCTGCCAATAACGCGTCGACGTAGGTGCCAATGCGGAAGAGGCGGCAAGGGGAGTCCCCTACCCGGCCTTGCTGCAATTTTCCCCGGCGGTCCCAAAAAGCGCCGAGGGCGGGGCGGTTTATGCCCGGGTAGGTCGCCTGCGGATCGCGCCGGCGCAGTTTTCCCCAGTAGAGCACTTCCACCAGGTGAATGTAGGTGGACGTTTCGTAGTCGACGCCCAACATGAGGAGCTGGCCGTTGGCCCGGTAGGCGCGGTACATGGGAGAGTGAGTTCCATAGGTGGCGCCCCAGGGGACCAGATCCCAGGGGGAGACGTGGCCTTCGTTACTGAGGTGGTCGGCGACAAACTCCCTGGCACCTTTACCGCGGGCAGCGACGGAGTGGGAATAGTGGTTTGAGCGGTAGGTGCCGGGCATCTGGCGAAAAAATTCGGTGAGCCAGCCCACGGTAGAGGCGGTAGTGCCGTGATCCCACTTGGCGGCGCGCTGATCGCGCTCTATCAGGTGGAACGAGGGCAGTAGCAAGAGCCCCTGTGGTCCCAGGGCCTCTTGCAGGGCGGCAATGACCGTGGCGGCCCCACCGGCCACCAGCCCTAGACTCTTGAAGGATGAGTGCATAAAGAGGGTGGTGCCCTCTTCGACCCCTAGTTGGCGCAAGTCACGGGTCATTTTATCGAGGGTGTGCGGAGTACTCATACTTAGTACTTAAATTTTAAAACGTCCTAACTTACAATACTGTGGACACTTTTTCGATTTTGAGCGAATTTTTGTAAGGTTGAAATTCGTAAGTGATTATTTATCAACAAGTTACAAATTTCAATATCTATTTGCCTAAGCCGTTATTTATCAATGACTTACAAAAAGTGTCCACAGTATGAAATTAGGTTAACGATCGCTAAGCGGTGAGGGGAGGACCTCAGAGCGGATTCGTTACCCTCTCTGCCGCAGGACGCGGCAGAGAGGGTAACGAATCGGAGCCGGCCACGGATGGCCGGCGAGAGCCGAAGGCCGCCAATTCTAAGAATTGAGCGTCATGAGCGAGAGGCCCCCCGTCTCCTCCGAAGATTGTACACTACAACTAGAAAACGACAGTCTTTATATAATTTCAAATAATATTCCATCAAAATAACAACAGACTTGGCACGACTGACCCCTAACTTTATCTTGAAGAGCCCATAAAGTAACCCAACTAGCGGCCGATCATTATTTCGTGCATCCAGAAAGGAACAGCAAATGAACGAAGACGAAAAATATCTATTTGACCTGACCGGTTATCTAGTGCTCAGAGACGTATTGACCGCCGCGGAAGTTGAAGAACTCAACAAAGGCCTCGACCACCACAGCGACCAAATAGAAGAATACCCCCGCTCGCTGGCCGGCGGCTCAAAAGCGCTGGAGGGCACCTCGCACCGCAAAGATTTGGGCGGCATGCTGGCGTGGGAGCGGCCCTGGTGCGAACCCTGGCGCCGCTTGCTGGTGCACCCCAAAGTCAAACCGTACATCGAAGCCATATTGGGTGAGGGATACCGCCTAGATCACGGGCCGGGATTGATCGCCATGGACGCCGGTTGTGAGGGGGGGACACTGCACGGCGGCGGCGTGGAACGGCCAAATTTATCCGAGGCCTACTTTTTTAAAAACGGTCGAATTTACACCGGCTTGACCGTGGTCGAATACCTGCTGGCCGACGAGGGGCCGGGGGACGGCGGCGTGGCCGTGGTGCCGGGTAGCCACAAGGCCAATTTGGCGTGTCCGAAAAGCATGAAAATTGGGGAGCAATACCAGGAACACGTGGTGGAAGTAAACGGCAAGGCCGGGGACGTGGTCATTTTCACCGAGACCTTGACCCACGGCACCCTGCCGTGGAAGGCGGCGCACGAGCGGCGGGCGGTACTCTACAAGTTTAGCCCGGGGTTTCAGGCCTATAGCGGCGGGGCGCACGAAATATCGTATCCCGATTATATAGAAGACATGAACGAAGACGAGCGCGCCGTGATGGCGGCTCCGAGCATCCGCAACCGATAGGAGAAGCAATGTGAAGAGCAGACTTAGAGAACAAATCGACAACGGCCAGGTCGCCGTGGGTTGCCAACTGCGCTACGGCACGCCGGCCATTGTCGAGCTTTTTGGGCTGGCCGGTTTTGACTGGCTCTTGCTGGATACCGAGCACGCGCCGCAGACGCCCACCGGCATTCAACAGCAATTGCAGGCAGCTAGCTGTACGGAGGCCACTGCATTGGTGCGGGTGCATAAGAACGACCCCGATCTGATCAAACTCTATCTCGATATGGGGGCCATGGGCATTGTACTGCCTTTTATCAACACGCCCGAGGAAGCTGAGAAGGGAGCAAAGGCGTGTCGCTTTCCGCCCCGGGGCATACGCGGTTTTGGGCCGCACCGGGCTTACGGCTACGGCACGGGGTCGATGCGCGAGTACTTTGAGACCTTTGACGACGAGGTGGTGTTTTTTCCCATTATTGAATCGGCCGAAGCAATAGACAACATCGATGCCATTTACGCCGTTGAAGGGGTGGACGCGTGCATTATCGGGCCGGTGGATCTGGCCATTTCGCTGGGGGTGCCGTTTGATTTTGACAGCGCGGTTTTTAAAGAGGCCGTGCGCAAAGTGGCCGCGGCGGCGCAGCGGGCGGGCAAGCCGGCGTGTACGGGTATGTCGGGCTCGCCTTGGGAAGGGGCCGGGGATAAGGCCAAACAATTAGTGGACGACGGATTTCGCCTGATATTGGCTGGTGGCGACGAGCCATTTTT
>CAXGRO010000699.1:0-3328 GCA_964012055.1 uncultured bacterium | reverse complement strand
AAATCGTCGATTCCAGCCGCCGCGCCCTGACCCAATTTCGCGATTTCTGCGCCGCCCAAAACCTCGACCTCGTCATCGTCCTCATCCCCGACAAGGACCAGGTTTACAAGGACTTTCCCGACCCCAAAGCCCGCACCCTGCCCAACGAAACCGCCACCTCCATACTGCGAGATCTACAGGTCGCCCACATCGACCTGCTGCCGCACATGCTAAATTATGAGGGGGAAGAATTTCTTTACAATATGACCCCGGCGGGCCATCTATCGCGGCAGGGCCACCGCCTTGCTACTCAGGTCGTCGCCGCAGAACTTGCACAGCGCGACCAGTTCAATCGACAAACACCGTAAACCCCACCCCCAGCCCCACCATCTTGCTGATCAGCGGACTGCCGTGTAAGGTCGGCAGATGATCGTTCTGGTAGCCGAGTTGCAGCACCAGCCCGGCGCTCTCGGACGCCGCCCAATTTACCCCTCCCCTGAAATTTACCGAAGTCCCCGAGTCCAATTCCTCGCCCGAGTCGCGCATCACACCTGTAGTAAGGAGAACGCTGGCCCCGACAAAAGGCCGCAACGCGTCGTAAGCATCGCCCAAAAAATAAACCAGTTCCGGCCCACCCCCCCACAACCTGCTGATATTGTTATTTCTAAAGTCTTGCCGGAATAAATAGCGCCCCCCCACGGCCAGGTTCGGACGAATAAAATGATTGACGCCAATGCCCAATTGCGTTTGAGGTACCCTAATACCCAGGTCGTCTTCATCGTACCAACAATCATCGTGCCCGTGGTAGTCATCGTCGTCGCAGATAAAGGCGAATAAAATAGCGGCCAGGGTCTCGGCCAACTCCTCTCCTTCCCCGCCATTATAATAACTATTGCCGCTGATCATAAACATCGTCCTGCCCTCTTCTATCAGCGGGCCATAGGCCTGTACTGGGGCGCTCCAGGCCGCCAGCATCAGCCCCATAGCCACACAAGTCACCCCGTTAGCACAAACCGCGCCCTTGCCCGCGTCCCCACCCCGCTTTATAATCTCTGTCGAGGCAACCATCCGTTTCTATCCCTTAATCCTATGCGTCTCACGTTTGAAGACGGCACGCTCCTCTTACGAGACTACCGGGAAGGCGAACCCGTTCCCCCGGCCTTTGTGTGGGACGACCGCGTCGACATGTGGCGCGCCCAGGCCCTATTCTACCGCGAAAGCCTGGAATTTCTGCGCCACAACAACGCCGACCTCAACAACACCGCGCCGCGCTACAACAAACTCTCCTTAGAACTCAAATCCGCCCCCGAGCCCCACCCGCACCAGCGCGAAGCCCTGGAGGGCTGGAAACAGCACAACAGCCGCGGAGTCGTCGTTTTGCCCACCGGCTCGGGCAAATCGCAGGTCGGCCTCATGGCCATGGCCCGCGTCCAGCGCAGTACCCTGGTCGTCGCCCCCACTATCGACCTAATGAACCAGTGGTACGACCTGCTCGCCGAAAACTTTGGTAGCGAGATAGGCCTGCTGGGCGGCGGCTACCACGAACTACAAGATTTGACCGTCTCCACCTACGACAGCGCCTACATGCACATGGAGCGCTACGGCAACCAATTCGGCCTCATCATCTTTGACGAGGTCCACCACCTGCCCGGCGAAATGTACAGCCACGCCGCCGAAATGGCCCTGGCCCCCTACCGCCTGGGGCTCACCGCCCCCCCCGAGCGCGCCGACGGCCGCCACGTGCTGCTCGATACCCTGGTGGGCCCCACCGCCTACGAGAAGGGCATCGTCGAACTCTCCGGCGACTACCTGGCCGAGTACCGCGTCGAGCGCCGCCAGGTGCAAATGGTGGCCAAGGAGCGCGCCGTCTACGCTACAGCGCGCCAGGAATACCAGAGTTTCTTAAGCCAGCGTAATATCAAACTCGGCTCTTTACAGGCCTGGCGTCTCTTCGTACAGCTCTCGGCCCAGTCCAACGCCGGCCGCCGCGCCATGCTGGCCTACCAGCGCCACCGCAAAATCGCCCTGGGTACGGTGTCCAAAATCCGCGTCCTCGAAGACATTCTCAAAGCCCACCCGCGCGACCGCGTGCTCATCTTCACCAACGACAATGAGACGGTGTACGAAATCTCGCGCACCTTTCTCATACCGGCCATTACCCACCAAACCAAAACCAAGGAACGCAAAGCCACCCTCGAAGCCTTTAACCAGGGCGCCTACCTGGCCCTGGTCACCTCCAAGGTACTCAACGAAGGCGTCAACATCCCCGAGGCCAACGTCGCCGTGGTGCTCTCGGGCAGCGGCACCATTCGCGAGCACGTGCAGCGTTTGGGCCGCATATTGCGCCAGCGCGAGGGCAAGCAGGCCACCCTCTACGAAGTTGTCTCCAAAGACACCGTGGAAGACCGCATCAGCGAGCGCCGCCGCCGCCACCCGGCCTACTATGCCAAAATGCAGAGCTGATGCTGACCTCCGAACTCCTGCTCACCCGCTCGCGCGGCCCCTACATCCAGCCGCGCTACGTCGACGTCGCCGACCCGCAGTATATAGATCTAGCCCAGAGCCTCATCGACATCTTTGCAGAACACCAGGGCCGCAGCCGCAAAAACCTGCAGGCCGCCCTCGACCAATACGCCGGCGACAGCACCGATTACCGCATTCAGCGCGGCCTGGCCAAACTGCTCTTTGACGACCACTGCGAATTTGCCGTCGCCAGCCCCATCCCCCCCGACGAACTGCGCCAGCTCACCTTTGAATTGAGTCGCGAAAACCACCCCGTGGTGCGCGAAACCAGCCTCATCTACCCAGTGCAACGCCAGGACGTGCTCGACCAGGTGGCGCGCAAATTCGACTTGGCCGCCGACCAGGTGCTCGACGGCCTCTACGCCGATTTGACCGAAAACCACCAGCTCTCCACCTTTGAGGCGCCCGAGTCCAACTATCTGCTCAACCGCTACAACGTCGCCCTGGCCCAGGCCATGCTCTACCGCTGCGACTCGCTGCGACTCAGCGTCCACCGCAATCTGCCGGTGCGCCACAAACAGCTGTTTAAGTTTATCAAATTCTACCGCCTCATCCACGCCATCGAAGGCGATTTGGACGCCGGCTACGAAATCGTCCTCGATGGGCCGGTGAGCATGTTCCGCCACTCGCAGAAGTACGGCCTGCAAATGGCCGTTTTTCTGCCGGCCCTGCTGCTGTGCACCCGCTGGCAGATGCGCGCCGACATCAAACGCCAGGACGGCCGCATGCAGGAATTTATCCTCGACGACCAATCCGAATTGGTCTCTCACTACCGCGACCAGGGTGCCTACGACTCGCTTTTGGAGCAGACCTTTGCCGAGCGCTT
>CAXGRO010000698.1:0-3343 GCA_964012055.1 uncultured bacterium | reverse complement strand
ATCGGGCTCAGAAACACTCACATCAAAACTGGGTCAACTATGGAAGGTCACGCCATAAGTCGTGCTCCATGTCCCTCACGTCTTCACGCCAGGTCTTTTCGGTCTCCTGCCGACTTTTATTCAGGGACTGGGTAAAACCCTGAATGCGGCGCACCATGGGCACCTGCTTCTCGCGCAAGTCCTCGGCCAGCCTGCTGTATTTCATCAACTCGTAGACGATGGATATCAGCAAGAAAGCCACGATGGGAACCGGTATCCATTCCATGGATTAGCTATCTCTCATCTATTAGATCAAACTAGAAGCACAACAAAAAACACCTTAAAGGGTGTAGTCACTTATCGGTAAAAATCAAAGCAATCAGTGCCCGCTCTATAGATAACTTTTTCTGCCCGATTTACTAATTCACTCAACGGGCGTTTCGACTTATATTAAGCCCTCCAGACACCCACAAGACACCTTGCGCCATCCGCGGGCCCCACACTCAAATTTTACAGGATACCCAACATGGTAACAGACAACCGCAGCGCCGGCCCGTGGCAGCCCGTCAACTACCCGGGCTACGACCCCTTCCCCATCGTCGTCGGCGAATATTTCCTCCACCAGCTGCACAGCTACGCCCAGATGCTGGCCCTGGGCGCCGTCGACGGCATCAAACCATGGTCAACATCGGCGACATTACCGAAATGATCAAACTGTCGCAACTCACCTACACGTTCGGCGTCGCCATGCACGTGTCGGCACACGACCACATGTGGGGTTTTTCCTCACTCCACTTCAACGGCGCCATCGAAAACGCCGAAATTCTCGAAGTCCACCCGCCCTTCACCGCCCACACCAACCCGGCGCTCAAAAATCCCTTAAAGCTGGAAAACGGCTACGTCCGCATGCCCGAGGACCCTGGCCTTGGCGTCGACCTCGACTGGGACCTGATCGAAGACCAGACCACCGAAATCATCGAATAACACTGGAAAGGAAATACCATGCTCAATCTGGTAAACGTCTTAGACCACGTATCGGTCACCGTAAGCGACATGGACCGCTCGCTGGCATTCTACCGCGACCTGCTCGGCCTAAAAGAAGTAGAACGCCACCGTCTAGAAGGCGAAACCATCTCAAAAATGGCCGCCAAAGAGAACGTCGTCATGCAAGTCGTGCGTCTCGTCGCCCCCGAAACAGAGGGCATCGAAATTGACCTGCAACAATACTTAGAACCCGAGGGCAAAGTTTCAGACGCCAAACTGGGAGACGTAGGCCACTCGCACATCTGCTTCGGCGTACCGAACCTGGCGCAAGCCTATGAAAACCTCAGCGCCAAAGGCGTCAAATTCGTCTCCGAACCAGTTCACTTCGACCTGGGCTGGGCCATCGTCCACGTCGTCTTTTTCGAAGACCCCGACGGCTACGTCCTCGAACTGATGCAAGTGCCCTTCGAAAAGAAGGCCTAACAAGGAGCCCGCCATGCCCAAGTACGACCTCGAAGAAAAAGTAGCCATCGTCACCGGCGCCGGCCGCGGCATCGGCCGCGCCATCGGCCTGCGCCTGGCGCGCGAAGGTGCCCGCATCACCGTCGCCGACCTCGACCAAGCCAACGCCCAGTCGGTAGCCGAAGAAATCACAGCGGCCGACGGCCGGGCGCACGTACTAAAAATAGACGTGACGCAAAAGGACGACGTAGAACGCATGGTGCGGGAAACAGTGGACCAGTTCGGCCGCCTAGACATTCTAATCAACAACGCCGGCATCGGCCTCGTCGCCCCGCTCATGGACACCGACGAAGAAAGCTGGGACGCGCTGATGAACGTCAACGCCAAGGGCGTACTGCTCTGCTCGCAGGCGGCGGCGCGCCAGATGCTGGCCCAGGGCGACGGGGGGCGCATCATCAACAACGCCTCGGGCGCCGGCAAAATCGCCCCGGGCAAGGGCGTCCACCTGGGCGCCTACGCCGCCAGTAAACACGCCGTCGTCGCTCTCACCAAACAAATGGGGCTGGAACTTTCAGATCACGGAATTTTGGTCAATTGCGTCTGCGCCGGCATTGTCGACACCCCCATGTGGGACCTCATCGACCGCCAAACCGCCGAACTACAAGGCGTTCCCGTCGGCTCGGTAAAAGAAGCGGCCGTCGCCAGCATCCCGCTGGGCCGCATCCAACAGCCCGAAGACGTCGCCAATATGGTCGCCTTCCTGACCTCGCCCGACGCCGACTACCTGACCGGGCAAACCTACAACGTCTGCGGCGGTCTCCTGCCCTACTGAGGCAAGCCAAGGACGGCACGCCTCTAAAGCTGCCGAAACGCGCTGTTCTCCTTCTGGAGCTTTTGCAACGGCATCGGACGATAGGCCGCAAAGTGCGCTGGCA
Source organism: uncultured bacterium (assembly GCA_964012055.1). Lineage (GTDB taxonomy): Bacteria > Latescibacterota > UBA2968 > UBA8231 > UBA8231 > CAXGRO01. The sequence goes on along the minus strand of CAXGRO010000698.1, from coordinate 983 downwards.
GGTGCAACCCCTGGCTTCGCAAAACCTGCAACCGGTACATATACAGCGTCCCGCGCAGGATGTGCCGGTTCACCTCGACAACCTGGCGGTTTTCCGGTTGCGCCAGATAAGAGCCGCGGGTCCAGTCGTTAAACGCGCCCATCGCCGGGCCACACCAGATCTGGTAGTCCATTTCGCGCGCCCCGTCCCCCGCATTGGCCCAGTGTGAAGAAAGCCCCAGATACCAGCGGAACACCAGCGCCATCTTGCGCCGGGTGTTCTCTTCGGCGCGGCGGATCTGCCCCGGGTCGCGCTCGCCGAAAAACGTCACCGTCTGCTGCCACACCTCCTCCAGGCTCTGGCAAAAAATCTGCTGTTCGAGTTTTGCCAGAGCCTCGGTCGGAATGTCGTCGATGGATTCGTAGGTCTTGTACACATCGTAGAGCTTCTGCGCCCGCATCGGAAAAAGCTTACCCCGTTTGAGCACCTGCAGTTTAACGCCCATTTCAAACATGTCGGCGGCCGGGGCCATTACCACATCGGCCATGTCGGCCTGCGCCAGCATCTCTTTGGCGTGCGGCGACGTCGCCGTTTCCACACAGGCCTGGTTGATCGACCCGGTCACCACGTAATCGGCCCCCATCATAAACGCGCCCAGCGCCGCCACCGGCGTGCCAATCCCGCCCGCCGCCCCCACCCGCGTGCGCTGCCCTGTTTTTGCCTGCATTTCATCCCGCAGCGCCTGTATAGAAGGCAACAAGCACACCAGGGACCGGTTATCCGTGTGCCCGCCCGAATCCGCTTCCACCGTAATGTCGTCGGCCATGGGCACCTTTTCGGCCAGTTTGGCCTGTTACACACCAATGCGCTTTTGCACCACCAGTTCTTTGAGCAAACGCTGGGGGGCGGGCTGCAAAAACTTGGCCGCCACTTCGCGGCGCGATACCTTGGTTGATCGACCAGACCTAAATAATGACACGCCCTGCGCACCGAGCACCGTCGCT
>CAXGRO010000697.1:0-3346 GCA_964012055.1 uncultured bacterium | reverse complement strand
CGCGCGAGCAAGTTATTGAGGCGGCGCGCGCCGCCAACGCCCACAAATTCATCATGCACTTTCCCGACGGCTACGACACCGAGGTGGGCGAACGCGGCGTGCGCCTGTCGGGCGGCGAGCGCCAGCGCATTTCCATTGCCCGCGCCCTCATCGGCCAGCCGCGCATCCTCATTCTCGACGAGGCCACCAGCTCGGTGGACACCGAGACCGAATACGAAATTCAGGAGGCGTTGGAGCGTTTGGTGGCCGGCCGCACCACGTTTGCCATTGCCCACCGCCTGTCGACGCTGAAAAATGCCGACCGTTTACTGGTGATGGACAAGGGCCACATCGCCGAAGTGGGCACGCACGACGAACTCTTGCTCAAGGAAGACGGCGTCTACCGCCGCCTGGTAGACATGCAAACGGAAATGGCTAAAGTGAGGGCGGTGTAAAGTGGAAGATCGCACCTACACCTATGGGGACTATGTGCTGGATCTGCAGGAAATGCAGTTTTATCGCTCCGAGCGTGGCGTCATTGCGCTGCGCCTGGGTGGAGACGAATACAAAGATCTCAATATCCGCCGTGCCTTCCCCCTGGAAGACGAAGACCACTTCATCGGCGTTTTTCTGGCAGACGGCACCGAGTTGGGCCTGCTGGAAAACATCGCCGACCTCGACGAGGCGAGTCGCAAGGTCTTGTTAGAGGAACTCGACAAGGTCTACTTTCGCCCGCGCATCTTGCACATTTACGACCTCGACGAGGAACACGGCGTATTGCGCGGCAATATCGAAACGACTAGCGGCCCGCGCTATTTGGAAATTCGCAACTACCGCCAAAATGTGCGCCTGCTGTCCAATTACCGTGCCCTGGTCCAGGACGTGGACGGCAATCACTACCAAATAGACGACTGGCGCCAATTGCCGCGGCTGACGCGCGAAATTTTGGGACTCTAAGCCGGTTAATTGAGGGTTTTGGGGTCGAAGTCGGGTGCCAGCTGGTGGTAACGCTGGCTGGCCTCTTTGAGCTTACCGCGGGTCTCTTCGCCGGGTTTTGCGCGCCACTGGTTGTAGGCTTCCAATAAGTGGTCCAGGGTGCTCTCTTTGATTTGCGGTAGGGCGCGGTCGTGGATCTCGCGTTCCAAATGAAAGAGCTGCCCCGGGGTGAGGCGCGGTATAAAGTTAAAGTAGCGCGCCCGCATGTGGGCGAGTACGGCGCAGTAAGTGTCGAAGCGCTCTGCGATTTTTTCGAGGACTTCGGTGAGCCCTTTGTAGCGGCCGGGCAGGCGGGCGGAGAAGGCGGCGGCCCAGCTGTAGTATTCCTCTGGGCGTATTCGAGGTGCGCCTCCGGTGGCGTGGTGGTTTGGCGGTAGAGCGACTGGCGCTCGCCAAAACTGGAGAACACGCCGTAGGAGATCAAGCGGTGGTCGGCGTTGCTGCGGTAGACCTCCAGCTTGTGGCGGTTGCCATCTTGTTTTCCCCTTTTTCATAGACGTCTACGGGATCGCCGGCCAGCACCTCGGCGTGGTCGACGTAAAAGCGGCCGTCGACGGCCGATTGCAGCAGTTGGGCCATGTACATGTTTACGTCTTCGTCGTCTTCGGTTTCGTTTTCTGTATCTATGCGGGCGTAGAGAAAAGAATTGAACATAAAAAAGAAAATCTTTTCGCGCTCCTGCGTGGAGATGTCGAGATAGTCCGCATTTTTCATACCAGCCTCCTTGATCAGGGGAAGATGGTGGAAATGCAACCTACTTCGTTCCTCACTTACTGTTATATATCGGTCAAAATGCGTTTTGGACCAACGATCTAGGTCACTTCGCCCGACGCCCGAAGTGGGACAGCTGTTCCCGGTAGATCTGGTGGTTGGCCGGGGAAAACTGGACGAAGATGATGCGCTGGGGAGTGGGATGAGCGGAGAGAAAGTCTAGGGTCGTCTGCAAAGCAATGCGGCAGGCATCTTGGATGGGGTAGCCGTAGATGCCGCAGCTGATGGCGGGGAAGGCGATGCTTAGTATATTGTGTTCGACGGCCAATTGCAAGCTATTGCGGTAGCAGTCGGCCAATAGTTGGGCATCTTGGGGGGCGTTGTGATAGACGGGGCCAACGGTGTGGATGACGTGTTTGGCGGGCAGGCGGTAGGCGGCGGTGATGCGGGCCTGGCCGGTGGGGCAGCCGTTGAGGGTGCGGCATTCGGCCAAGAGGTCGGGGCCGGCGGCGCGGTGGATGGCGGCGTCGACGCCGCCGCCGCCCAAGAGGGAACTGTTGGCGGCGTTGACGATGGCGTCTACTTGTAGTTGGGTGATGTCGCCTTGTTGGAGGTCTATGCGATCGATTGGGGGCATTTGGTTGGTATGACTGGGGACGGCCGGTAGGGGAGTTTATCTTTCGTTTTCTTGAAAACTTAATGATTTATAGGGAAGAATGGGGGAAAGGGCAAGTGGATTTATAAGGGAGAATTTATGAGAACGGGTGAGAGGAAATGTCCGGAGTGTGAAGGGACGGGGTGTGATCCGCAGTCGTTGAAAGCGCCGGCGGATGGTACGGAGTTTCTTTTTCCGCGTTGTGAGTTGTGCCGGGGGAAGGGGGTGGTGGCGGAGGAGGTGTACGAGAAGTATAAAAAAAAGAAACCTAGGAATTGAAGTGGTGGCGTATGCTTTCGCACAGGGTGTTGAGCAAGGCGTCGCGCTGGGCCGTGGTGTCGGCGCCGCCGGGGACGATCAGGTCGGCGTATTGTTTGGTGGGGGCGTTGTAGCGCCGGTGCTGGTGGCGCACGGAGTCTAGGTAGTAGTCGGCGATGTCGTCGATGGAATAGTGTGTTAGGTTGCGGCGGATGCGCCGCACGATGCGCTCGTCGGCGTCGGCGTCGACGTAGCATTTGATGTCCATCAGGGCGCGCAGCTCTGCGTAGTGCAGTACGAGAATGCCTTCGACCAGGGCGACGTCGATGTCGCTCAGTCCATTGCAATAAGCCAGAAGTTCGTTCGTTTTAATAGAGTCTGGATGATTGTAATCGGGCCAGGTGCGCGAAGTGGAAAGCGACGCATAAGGCGGCAATTGATCCACTGGCTTAAAAAAGCGATCCTGGTGCACAACCTCCACCCGCAGCGGCGCCAGGCCGTCCGCCAACCGCTCGGCAAACGTAGTCTTCCCCGCCGCACTCCCCCCACCAATGCCAATGAGCAGATGGGAGCGCCCCTCTCCCTCCCTTTCCCCCTGCCCCTGCTCTAATAACCTAGCGATGATATTTGCGTCCATTCAGTACCTTGTAGAGGATCGTAGTGTTTCTCCCCCTCCCTAGTGTAGATAAACTACGTTTGCGCAGGTCGGTTAAGGGGTGTCCCTCGCTCATTCTCGCCGGGCAGAAG
>CAXGRO010000696.1:0-3350 GCA_964012055.1 uncultured bacterium | reverse complement strand
GCCGGCGGCGGCGCCCTGGATGAATCGGCGCCCTTTGAACCGGGCGCCGCGCTCGGCGTTCAGTTGATCGCCGGCGACATGAGCGTCACCGGCATCGGCACCTTGACCCACGTGGACGGCAACCGCGTGCTGGGCCTTGGCCACACCATGTTATTAGATGGGGCCACCGACATGCCCATGACCGGCGCCTACATCTACGCGCCCATGCCCAGTCGTTTTCTCTCTTTTAAGTTGGGCGCGCCCACCCGCGCCCTGGGCGCGGTGCGGCAGGACCGCGCCGCCGGCATCGCCGGCGTCTTGGGTCCCGTCCCCGACATGCTGCCGCTGCGCGTCCAGGTGCGCACCGACCAGGGCGAGACCACCTACAACTGCCAGGTCCTGCGCCACCAGCACTTGACCCCTGGGTTGACCGCCGCAGTCATTCTGGGCGCCATGGAAGCGATGAGCAAACGCTCGGGCGCCGCCACCCTGGAAGTACGCTCCACCATAAGCTTTGACGACGACCAGGACCTGCAACGCCAGCAAATTCACAGCGGCGAGCAGGCGTTTTTTAGCGCCGCCGTCGCCGCCATCCAGCCACTCATCTTTTTGAGCCAGAATCCCTTCGACGCCATTCGCCTGAAACAACTGGACTTTGAACTGCAAGTCAAAGAAAACCTCGAACTCGCCCGGGTGCGCGCCCTGCGCCTGGCCGAGCGCCAATTTAAACCCGGCGATGCCATAGCGCTCGAAGTGGAACTGCAGCGCTACCGCCAAACGCCAGTAAAAGAACAAATACAAATTGTTCTGCCCGCCCACCTAAAACCCGGCCCTCTCACCCTGCGCGTGGGCAGCGGCGCCACCAGCCAGGACTGGGAAGTCGAGCGCACCCCCCAACTTTTGCAACCCCGCACTCTAACCCAATTGCGCCAGCTGTTGCAGCGCCAGGGCCGCAACGACGAACTGGTGGTCGAACTCTATCGCCCCGAAAAAGGCGTCAGCGTTCACGGTCGCGAACTACCCGGCCTGCCGCCTTCAGCGCGCACCATCCTGCAGCAAGAAAACTCGACCGGTCACCTGGGCCCGGTCCACGGCCGCGTCATTTTGCGCCAGCGCCAGCGCACCAACTACGTTCTGGCCGGCACCCAGACATTAGAACTGACCATTGGAAAGCCCTGAGTTATGTACCCAATCAACGCCCGTTTCCACTGTACCTCGCTAATCCTGGCTACCTGCACCGCGGCGCTGCTCACCGCCCCGTCCTCCTGGGCCGTCAAAACCCAGCTCTGGCAAGAAAACACCTACGCCGCCTTTGCCGAGGGCACCGCCAACGGTGTCTCCATTGCCGCCGACGGCACCCTGCGCCTGGCCCCCACCCTGGACGAATTTGCCAGTCTCGACGCCCAGCGCATCTGGTCGCTGCTGGCCGCCGGCGACGGCGCCCTCTTCGTCGGCAGCGGCGACGAGGGCGAAGTTTTTACCGTCGACGCCGACGGCCAACCCAACCTGCTCTTCGACGCCCCCGAACTGGCCATCCACTCCCTGGTCCGCGACGCCAACGGCAACCTCTACGCCGGCACCGCCCCCGACGGCCTAATCTACCGCATTACCCCCGACGGCGAGGCCACCACCTACGCGCGCACCAACGCCCACTACGTGTGGGACCTGGTCTTTGCCGACGGCCGCCTTTTAGCCGCCACCGGCGAGCCGGGCAAAGTCCTCGCCGTGGAGGGCAAAGACAAGAGTACAACGCTCTACGAAACCTCCGACCGCCACGTCATGGACTTGCTGGTCAACGGCGCGCACATCTACGCCGGCACCGCCCAGGCCGGCCGCGTCTACCAGTTGACCGAACCGGGTCGCGCCCGCCTGCTCTACGAAAGCGACCGCGAAGAAATCCACGCCCTGCTGCCCGGCGCCAACGGCAGCCTCTACGCCAGCGGCCTGTGGCGCAGCGACGAGGAAGAAAAAAAGAAGGGGTCGGCCCTCTATCACATCGATCCCAACGGCGCCACCCAAACGCTGTGGGCCCAAGACGAAGTCCTCAATTTGGCCATGAGCGCGCTGGGGGAAGACCTACTCATCGCCGCCGCCAACCCCTCCCGCCTCTACCGCCTGGATGGGCGCGGGCGCCCCACCCTGGTAAACCAATTCGACGACTTCAACCCCAGCCGCCTGCTGCACCATCCCAGCGGCGCCACCTACGTGGCCGCCGCCCAGGCCGGCGCCCTGCGGCGTCTGGGCACCGACTTTCGCAGCGAGGGCCAATTCGACAGCCAGGTGCACGATTTCCACATCCAGGCACATTGGGGCGCCATCAATTGGCGCGGCGACGCGCCCAAAGACACCCAAATCCACTTTCAAACGCGCTCGGGCAACAGCAGTGAACCGGACGAAACCTGGAGTCCCTGGTCCGACTCCATATCCGAAGCGGGCGCCGCCATTTCCAGCCCGCCGGCGCGCTACCTGCAATACCGCGCCCTGCTCAAAACCTCCGACGGCCAAAAAACGCCCGCCCTCAGCGAGGTCACCCTGGCCGGGCGCCAGACCAACGTGCCGCCGCGCATCGCCGACTTCCACACCCTGCCCTACCGCATCCGCCAGGGCGGCAACAGCGGCGAGCCGGGCGGCAACACGCCGGCGGTAAAGGGCAACGGCAACCGCCGCGGCCCCTCGCCCAAGAGCCTGCGCCTGGTACGCTGGCAGGCGCGCGACGCCAACGATGACGAATTGCACTACGCCCTCTACGTGCGCAGCATCGACCAAAAAGAGTGGAAGCTGGGTCAGGAAAACCTGACCCAGACCTCTGTGGTGTGGGACACCGAAACCATGCCCGAGGGCCTCACCCTGCTCAAGCTGGTGGCCTCCGACCACCCCGACAACCCCGACGGCCAGGCCCTCACCGACGAAAAAATCACTGCCCCCTTTGCCATCGACAACAGCCCGCCGCGCATTCAATTGACTGCCCACAGCGGCCCCCCCCTCTACATCGAAGTCAAAATAAGCGACCGCATCAGCCCCCTGCACAAAGCCCAGTACAGCATCAACTACGGCGACCGCCTGCACCAGCTGGCGCCGCAGGACGGTGTCTTCGACGGCAAAGAAGAGCGCGCCCGCATCGACCTGCCCGACCTGCCCGCCGGCGAGCACGTCATCGCCGTGCAGGCTTGGGATCAACTCGACAACGTCGGCACCCAGCAAGTAATCGTGAACGTAAAATGAAAGACGACGCCCACTACATGCGCCGCGCCCTGCGCCTGGCCGACAAGGGCCGCGGCCGCATTGGCGACGGCGCCCTGGTCGGCGCCGTATTGGTGCGGCGGGGCCAAATTGTCGGCGAAGGCGCCCACCTACAGGCCGGCGGCCCCCAC
>CAXGRO010000695.1:0-3361 GCA_964012055.1 uncultured bacterium | reverse complement strand
GACCAGATGGCGATGTCGCGTTTGTTGCCGGCGCGGCGTTGCAGGTCGAGGCCGGCTATTTCGCTCTGGTAGGTGGCCTGGATGCCGGGCACTTTTTCAATGACGATTTCGGTGGGTTTTTTGGCGTGCAGGCGGGCGGCGACAAAAACGTCGTCCACCGAATGGTTGCGGTGCGACATGTCCATGGGCACGCAGATGTCGTCGACCAGCTCGCCCTCGGACATGAGCTGGGGGCGCAGGGCCTTGCCGTTGGCGCAGGCGCGCACGCCGCCGTAGTGGCGCGGGTCGGTTTTGCGGCGGTAGTAGCGCAGGTGCACCTGGCGTTCGAGCGGGTCGGGCGGAAAGGTGATGGCTGCGCCGGTGGGATCGGCCTGGCCTATTTCGTAGGTGCCGTCTTCTTCGGTGTAGCAGCGGAAGGTGCCGCCGTCGACGCTGGGTTCCAGGGGTTGCTGCACGGCCTGGATGCGGCGTTCTAATTCTTCCGGGTCGTCGGTGAGGGAGATGACCAGCATGGCGGTGAGGGTGGTGACGGCGGGCAGCTTTTCGTCTTCCAGCCAGGATATGCGCATGGCCGGGCCGGTTTCGGTGAGGTGGACGCAGACGCCGGCGCTGTCGCCGTTGCAGGTCCAGCCCATGCCGTCGCGGGCCCATTGCTGCATGCCGGTGGGCCAGCGCGAGGCGTAGAAGGGCGGGGTCGGGCCGTGGTCGCAACCCACGTCCCACACGTGGCCCTCGTCGCGGGCCCAGTAGAGGGCGGCGTGGCCGTCGTCGCCGCTGAACACGATGCGTTTGTCGGGCAGGTCGGCGCCTATTTTGACTTCGGCGGTGCCGCCCTGGGAGAGGTCGTGGGTGCCCAGGCGGATCTGGTTGTAGGTGTCGGCGCCGTTAATTTCGAGGTAGGCGTCGTGTACCTGGCTGTGGGCCAGCTGGTCGACCAATTGCATGTTGTAGGTTATGTGGAGGTCGCCTTCGGGGTAGGTCCACAGGTCAATGCGGCCGTCGCCGTGGTAGTGGCCCTCGTCGTCGAGCAGGTCAAAGGCAACGCGCATGCCTAGGCGCACGTGGCCTTCTTCGAGGAAGTGGAATTTGGGGGCCGGGTCGTTTTCCTGGCGGATGAGCACGGCGTGGTTGTGGTCGGCGGTGCCCGGCTCGCAGGTGCAGGTGAGGCGCAGGCGGGCGGCTAAGCGCAGGGCGGTGTGGGCCAGGCCTGAGCGCTGGTTGGGGCCGTCGCTGCCAATGTGGATGGCGCCGCCTTCGTACTTGGAGAAGCTTACTGCGGCCGTGCCGATGCGGCCTTTCCAGTGGGAGCGGCAGTCTACGAATACGCCGTCGCCTTGCATAGTGGGTCCTTTCGGTTGGGGTTGTCCTAACCATCAAGAATGTGTTTAGAATAGCATTAATACTCCACTATCGGTACTTTTAGTCAATTCTTCTATGGCTTCAATATAATCTCGTAAGATGGTCTCAATATCACGAGTAGTACAATTACCTCGACGAATCCAGACTACATAAGGAGGAAAGCCCGATAACATACTCAACTCGCCAAAATCGGCATCTTTAGTTACAATAATAAACTGGTGATTTTGCGCATAATTCCATACCTCTTGATCTACAGACTGATCTAAGCCGATATGGGATACGTGGACTGAATCAGGATATAATTTTTTGAGGGCTTCTATTAATCTTGGAGATAAATTCTGATCGAGAAGTAATTTCATGCTTCGGCAGCCAAGAGCGTTTTTTCACGATCAGCTGCATAAGCTAGACATGCACGAATATCATCTTCGGTTAAGTAGGGAAAATCGGCAATTACTTCTTCATGGCTCATGCCTGAAGCAAGGTATCCAAGCACATCGTACACTGTGATGCGCATACCTCGTATACAGGGTTTCCCTCCCCGTTTACCGGGCACTATGGTAAGAATGTCTCGATACGTCATACTTAACCTCATAGGAGATACATCAAAAAGACGGCGCTCTAAATATCAAATAATCAATTAATGATGGCAATATATCTAATATGGACACTAAGGTACGCGTTTTATAATAATAGTGGTCGCAAAGACCTGGAAATTGTTTGTCAACTTTAACAGAGGAGTGAGATGTGATTACAGGTGAAGTGCGTTTATGGAAATTGACTCGGCGGCAGGTGCGGGAGGCCTTGGCGGAGAAGAAGATTAAGGGGGCGATTTTGCCAACCGGTAGTACGGAGCAGCACAATGAGCATCTGGCCATGGAGCACGATACGGCCAGTGCCGCGTATGTGGCGCATCAGGCGGCGTTGGGGTTGTACCCGCAGGTGGTGGTGGCGACGCCGATTTCGGTGGGGATTTCGGAGCACTGGATGGAGTTTAAAGGGACGTTGACCTTAAAGCCGGAGACGTTTGTGGCGGTGGCGTACGATATTTGTGAGAGTTTGAGCCGCCACGGTATCGAGCACATTTTTATTGTCAACGGGCACGCCGGCAATGGGGGGCTGCGAGATCACATGGCCGAGTTTAGTGAGAAGTTGGGGATTGATGTGCAGTTTTGTTCGTACTGGGAGGCGTATACGAAGGAGTTGGTAGAAGAGGTATTGGATTCGGGGGATTGCCCGGCGCACGCGGCGGAGTTTGAAACGGCGTTTGCCATGGCGGCGTTTCCGGAGAATGTACAGTGGGAAGGGGTGGACTATGAGGGGGCGAATCTGGTGATTGAGCGGGAAGCGTATAAAGAGCGAGATCCGGTGTATTACCGCGACGCGCACGATCACGCTACGCCGGAGAAGGGAAGGGTGATGGCGGATGTGGCGATTAAGTGGGTGCAGGAGAGGATGAAGAGTATGATGGAGGGGTAGGGAGGTGTTTGCCTGGGATGCCTGGTATGAATACTGCCAATGCTATTGAACCCCGTATCAAGGCTATTCGAGTTACGGACGAGTTGATTATTGCTGATCTGGTGGATGGGCGGATCATTAGTGTGCCTTTAGTATGGTCCTGGCGTTTAACTGAAGCGACGCCTGAGCAGCGCGAGCACTATGAATTTATCGGCGATGGGCAGGGCATCCACTGGCCAGACCTAGATGAAGATACCAGTGCAGAAGGGATGTTAATAGGAGGACCAGCCCCTCGTCCTACACAATCTGACTAGACATCACTGTATCAATATATTAAAGGCGGCCTATTATGGTCGCCTTTCTTTTTTTATATTGCCCTTAACGCAATATTTATTGAATCAACGCAGTTAATAAATCACACGTTCGCTGGTGCAGGGGGTGGGGGGGGTGCCGGCGGTGCTTTGTGGGGGTGTTGGGCCGGGCAGGCCCCCGAGGGACTCACAAAGCACCATAGGCAAGGCCCCCACCCCCTGGCACCACCAAGCAC
>CAXGRO010000694.1:0-3365 GCA_964012055.1 uncultured bacterium | reverse complement strand
TAGCGGCGGGGACGACGGAGGGAAGGAAAGGGTATTTCGCGAAGTAACCGACGAGGCGGGTTTGAGGCGGTCGGGTTGGGGCATGGGCTGTGCGGCAGGTGATTACGACAACGACGGAGATGTAGATCTCTACGCCACCTACTGGGGACCCAACGCGCTCTATCGCAACGAGGGGGACGGTCGTTTTGCAGAGGTGACGCGGCAGGCGAGTGTGGGGGACGAGCGCTGGGGCACCTCTGCGGTCTTTGGGGATGTGGATGGCGACGGTTGGCTAGATCTCTACGTGGCCAATTATTTGCACTTTGATCTGGATGCGCCTCCCAATGGCGGAGAGCCGTGCACGGGCTTCAAGGGGCGGCGGGTTTTCTGCGGGCCACAGGGGCTGGAGCCGCAGGCCGATGTGCTCTACCGCAATGAAGCGGACGGCGGCTTTACCGATGTGAGCCAGGTGACGGGAATAAGCCGGCAGCGCTATCCCGGTATGGGTGTGGTTTTTGGCGATTACGACGACGACGGGGACCAGGATATTTACGTGGCCAACGATCTGGAACCCAATCTGCTCTACCGCAACGACGGGCAATGGCGTTTGCGCGAAAGGGGCGTTCCGGCGGGCGTCGCCTATAGCGAGGAGGGGCGGGCCCAAGCCGGCATGGGCGTGGACTTTGGCGATTGCGACAACGACGGCGACCTGGACCTGTTTGTGACCAATTTCTCGGACGATGTGAATACACTTTATCAGAATGGGGGCGATGGTTCGTTTGCCGATGTTACCTACGGGGTCGGTCTGGGGGGCGAGGCGCGGCCTTACCTGGGCTGGAGTACGGCTTTTTTTGACGCCGACAATGACGGTTGGTTGGATCTGTTCGTGGCTAACGGCCATCTCTATCCACAGCTGCAAGATCCCCCTGTGGAATTGCGTTACGCACAGCGCAATTTGTTCTACTGGAACGAGGGCGGCATATTTCGCCCGGCCGGTGTCGAGCCGGGCTCGGGCCTGGAGGCGGAGAAGGTGAGTCGAAGTACGGCGTTTGGCGATTACGACAACGACGGCGATATAGATCTGCTGGTGATGAATTTGAACGACGCCCCCACGCTGCTGCGCAACGACGGCGGCAATCGGCACAATTGGTTGGGGCTGGAACTGGTGGGAGAACACAAGCGACGCGCCATAGGGGCGCAGGTGCGGGTGCGGGCTGGAGATCTGGAGCAGGTGCGCGAGGTGCGGCGGGCATACGGTTTTCAATCGCAACACGATTCGCGCCTGGTATTTGGTCTGGGGGCGCGCCAGCGGGTGGAACGGGTGGTAATCCGCTGGCCTTCGGGGCGTCGACAAATACTGGAGGATCCGCCCCTGCGGCGCTACCTTATAGTGCAGGAAGGTATTGATGAGGTGACGGGCAGTGAGATTGAGTGAAATATTATGATATTTACGCGACGCTAGTAGTGCCTCCGGTACCCCCGCACAACGGACGGGGTCATTTGCTCACTAGTATCAGGGACGCCGATCATGACGTTAAAGCGCATCATTTTTTTTCTTTGCTTAGTAGCTGCTAGCTTTTTTGCCTGTGACACTGCGGAGCGAACGCAAGAGGGCTCGCAGGCAGATCAGGCGCAAACACCTTCGCGGCTTGAACGGGGGCAGGAGTCGCCGCAAAGTGAATCGCTGACTCTCGGCAGTATAGATTTTCCCACTTCCGGCTCGGCCGCAGCCCAGAAGGAATTCGAAGTGGGCGTACTGGCGTTGCACAGCTTTTGGTACGAGGAAGCGCGCGATCACTTTCGCAAAGCGTGGGAAATCGATCCCGGCTTTGCCATGGCCTATTGGGGCGAAGCGCTGACCCACGATGCCCCGCTGCAAGGGCCCCGGGGCGTACAGGATTGGCAGGCGGGTCAGGCGGTGCTCAGCCGCATTGACGAGTTGCAGGCGCGGGGCGAGTTGCAATGGACGGCGCGGGAACGCGGTTTTGTCGACGCCTTGCGGCCGCTCTTCCGCGAGCGCGGCAGTCCAAAAGGGCGTCGACTTTTTGCCCGGGAGATGGAACAGCTGGCGGCGCACTATCCGGACGACGACGAGGTGGTCGTCTTTGCGGCGCTGGCGCGCATGAGCGCCGCCCGCGTTGCCCGGGGATTTACCTGGGACGATGCGACGTTTGTGGAACCGCTTGCCGCCATTCTGGAAGAAGTCTACAAGCGCCGGCCCGAGCACCCCGGCGTGGTTCACTATCTCATTCACGCATACGACTCGCGCACCTTCGCTTCCAGGGGCGTGGATCTGGCCCGCGTCTATGCCCGTCTTGCGCCGGCCTCGTCGCACGCGCTGCACATGCCAAGTCACATTTTTCGCTGGCTCGGCATGTGGGCGGAAATGGCCGCTTCAAACGAAGATTCCTACGCGGCAACGGTGCAGTGGCAAGAGCGCACGGGGCGACCGCTGCACAAGCGCGATATCCACTCGCTCGACTGGCTGTTGGACGCCTATCTGAAGCTCGGTCGTTTGCAGGACGCATGGGGTTTGATTGATGAACTTGAGGCGCTTGCGGAAGAAGCGCGCAGGCGGGGCGAGAAATTGGATCTCATTCCTTACAACGCCATCATGTTCAAGAGCAGGTACCAGCGGGCGGCGCTGGCCATGGGGCGCACCGATGTGCGGCTGCCGGTCGACGAAGCGGTGGATGTGGCTTCGATGCCGCCGGGCGGTGGCGCGCGCTTTATCGGCTATCGCGCGGCAGTGGCGGGGCAGGATTCGCTGTTCAGCGTCGCGGTCCAGCAGGTGCTGACTTATTCGCGCATGCCGTCCCTGGCTAGGTTTAAGAACTATCTCCAGGCGGTGGCCCACTACCTCGATGCGGTCCATGCCCGGGGGCGCGGCGATAATGCCGCCGCGCTGGAGGCGGCGCGCCAGGCCATGGAAGGGGAGCAGCGGGAAAAAGCTCCTCCCGACGTTCTGGGAACGGAGTTGTATACAGAACTGCTCCTGGAACAGGGCGAGGCCCAGAAGGCCCGCCCGTTGTTCAGCAAACTTCTGGAATTGCGGCCGCGGGATCCGCAATATGTGCTCGGGTTGGCGCGGGCTGCAGCGGTGCTTGGCAGTGGGGAAGAGGCGGTGCGTCGTTATCGAGAATTGCTCGATATATGGAAAGGTGCCGATGCCGATTTACCGGCGCTTAAAGAGGCGCAGGAGTATGTTGGGCGATATGGAGGTTGATGGGGAGGGCGCGACATATTATTGATTGTTATGCCGAGTTATAACGGGCGTTTGCTTGGGACGCGGTCAGGGAGTGGCCTCGACGCTCATGACGCCCAATTCTTAGAATTGGCGGCCTTCGGCTCTCGCGGCCCATCCATGGGCCGCTCCGACTCATTAC
>CAXGRO010000693.1:0-3368 GCA_964012055.1 uncultured bacterium | reverse complement strand
CGGCCGATTGCGCCCTGGCGCTGATGGAATACCAGCCGCCGCGCAAGGGCCAGCGCAAGCAGCGTGGCCAGCAGGTGCGGGTGGTCTACACCGCCCCGTCGGCGCATCTCGGGGTACTTCACCTTGGATATGCGCCTGGCCTGGCGCCCGCGCCGCGGTTTTGAGCTGAGCTTTACCGGGGTGGACCTGCTGGAAACGCCGCGGCGTGAGTTCAACGCCGAGCTCATCGAGATAAGAGAGACCGAAGTGCAGCGCAGTCTGTACGGAGCCCTGCGATGGTTGTTTTAAATAAAAAGTACAGGCTGGGTTGTGCCGTCGGAGTGCTGGCGCTGTTGGTCGGTATATCGCCGCCGGTGCGGGCAGAGTTGGCGCTGCAGATGCAAACCGACCTGATGGATCTGATCCTCGAAGAGTTGATGGACATCAAGGTCACGGCGGTGGCGCGCAAGCCGGAGAGATTGGCGGCGGTGCCGGTCGCCGTGCACGTGGTGACGCGCGAGGATATTCGCCGCTCGGGGGCCACCAGTCTGCCGGCGGCGCTGCGCACCTACCACGTTCTCTTTGTCGGCAAGATTGCAGAGGAGCAAGTGAAAGAAGTGATGGAGAAACTCGGCGGGGCGCCGGTGTTGACGGTGGGCAAGGGGGATGGTTTTATCGCCGCGGGCGGCATGGTGAATTTTGTTCTGGTGGACGGCAAGGTGCGCTTTGTTATCGACGGGGAGAAGGCGAAGAAGGCGGGGGGCAAGGTGAGTTCTAAATTGCTCAAATTGTCTTTGTAGGATGGCCGATTTAGCGGTATCGACAAGATTGCTAGCGGCCGTTAGGGCGCTGTTCTAGTTTTTCAGGTAATCAGAGAAAAATCGCCGTAAGTCGTCTCTAGTCCGATCCGTTAAGTCGAGTGCGTCCAGGGAAGCGAGCGCTACCCAGTCGAAGTCGGCCCCTTCGCCGAGGATCAGGGATTTCTTGTCGACGTATCTGTGGATATAGAAGATGTAGCGCTGGGTGCGCATTTCCTCGTTTAGATAGTTGAACAGCGGTATGATTTCCTCACTTGTGAGTGCGACGTTGAGTTCTTCCTGCATTTCCCGGATAAAACACTGCTCCGGCGTTTCGTCGCCTTCGGCAAGGCCGCCAAAAAACCCCCATTTATTGGGATTGATGGGCGCTTTATCGTCGCGCTTGTGCAGCAGGACGGATTGGCTGGCGGGATCAAAAAAGAAACCGCCCGCGTAAATTGGCAGTCGTTCTATTCTTCTCTCCACAATAGCTATTATAGTAGCAATTTTATTTTTGCGTGCCCAGTGTCGGCGAATTTGCTATATTGCCGCTCTAATTAAGCTCGAAGGGAGGAAAAAATGGAGCAAGGAGAACAGCGCCAACCCCGCCCTGCCCCCCAGGGCCTGGGCGGCCTGTTGCGCAATATTGGCCCCGGCGTCATCGTCTCGGGGTCGGTGGTGGGTTCCGGCGAGTTGCTGGTGACCACGCACATGGGGGCCAAGGTCGGTTTTGTATTCTTGTGGGGCGTTATTTTTGCCTGCCTGGCCAAATTTTTTATCCAATTGGAATTGGGCCGCCAGTGCCTGTTGCACAACAGCACCACCATTCAGATTCTCGACCGCATTCCCGGCTGGCGACTGGGACGGACGTCGTGGTTAGCCTGGGTGTGCGTGATTGGTTATTTCATGGTGACCATTGCGGTAATCGGCATTTTGGGGTCGGTGGCCGGCCTGCTGGGCGCGGTGTGGCCGGCGGTGCCCCAGGCGGCCTGGGCCGGTTTGGCTTTTGTGGCGATGGCGGCGTTGCTCTACCGCGGTCTGTACGAGGATATGGAAAAGATGGTGATCGCTTTGGTGGCCACTTTCAGTTTTGTGGTGATTGTCTCGGTACTGATGTTACAGGACACGTCCTATTCGATCAACACCGCGCAGTTGCTCTCCGGTTTTCAATTTGAATTGCCCTCAGCCGGGGCGCTGGTGGCCATTTCGGTGATGGGGTCGGTGGGGGTGACGGCGGTGGAGTTGATCATGTACCCCTATTGGGTGTGCGAGAAGGGCTACCCCGATTTTGTCGGCCCCAAAGACGATTCGCCGGAATGGCAAGAGCGCTACCGCGGCTGGATGCGCGTGTTGTTCGCCGACGCTTCGGTGTGCACCGGCATTGCCCTGGTCATAACCTGTGCCTACTACCTGTTGGGCGCTTCGGTGCTCAACGAACTAAATGTATTGCCCGAGGGCATTGCGGTGGCCCAGCACGTTTCGCTGATCTTCACCGAGACCATAGGCGATTGGGCCTACGGCCTGTTTATGTTTGGGGCTTTTTGCACGCTCTTTTCAACGCTGCTGGTTTTTGCCTCCAGCTCCGGCCGCATTGGCACCGACTTTTTACACCAGGTGGGCATGGAGTCGCTGGGCCAAAAAGAGAAACATCGCAACATGGAGCGCATTTTACAGACGATCTTTCCCTTTTTCTGGCTTCTCTTCATCTGGATTGAACCGGGGGGCTTGGATTTTGTTTTGCAGGGGGCGCGGGTCAATAATTATTTGCTCATTCCCATGGCCTATGGGATTTTGCATTTGGCCATGCGGACGCGCGGGGAAGAGCGCATGCCGTTGTGGGGGGAGTTGGGGGTGTTGTTTACTATTTGGTTGATTATCAATTTTACGGCGGTCAGTTTGTATCAGGCGGGATAGGTGGGAGGGGTGGGAGTTGGCTTGGTGGGGTTAGCGGGTGGGGCCTTGCCTCTGGTGCTTTGTGATGCCCAGGGTGGCCTGCCCGGCCCCGCTTCCCCACAGCCCTGCGGAAGAATATACCCTTGGAACAAACCGGTAAAAAAGAAACAGTCGCCGGATTCCTCCTGCACGTCTTTCAACGCCAGCAACAGGACAGCACAATTACCTGTGCCATTGGGCGGTTGGAGAATGGGGAGACCTTTGCGTTTTACGACGATAGAGAACAGCCAGGTTTTTACGTGCGGGCAGACGACCTGGTGCAGGTGCGGCAGCTGGGGGTTGTAGATGGAATCGTCTTTGAAGAGGAGCACTGGGAGACCATGGACGGGGAGACGGCGGTGCGGGTGAGTGCCGGGCGGCCGGCTGCTTTGCGCCAGTTGCGGCGGCGCTTGGAAGAACAGCTCATACGGACGTACGAGGCAGATCTGAACCACAGCTTGCACTATTTGATCAACCGGGGGTTGCGGGGTTCGGTGGGCGTGGGTGGAACGTGGCGCGCTGGGGAGGGCATCGACCGGGTGTATCACAATCCGCGGCTGGAGCCCAGCGCTTGGGAGCCCGAACTGGCGGTACTGGCGCTGGACATTGAGATCCATATTGAAACCGACGCAGTTTTTGCGGTGTCGCTGGTGGGCACGG
>CAXGRO010000692.1:0-3376 GCA_964012055.1 uncultured bacterium | reverse complement strand
AACCCACCATATGTCGCGAACTAAAAATACCCATGCAAAATCGCAGATGTGAATTCTTCACGGAAGGCAGCACCCAATCTGATTACCCTAAGGAATGTATTTCAGAGGTCCCTCCTTCTCTCTGTACCCTGTTTAACCTCCGATAAGCTCCGGGGTTTCTACCCCGGGGCTTTTTAATCCATTTCCGCTTTGACTTCGGTAAACATCTGCACTGCAAAATCCAAGTCCTCGCGCGTGTGCGCCGCCGAAATCTGGGTGCGTATGCGCGCCGCTCCCTGGGGCACCACCGGATAGAAGAAACCGATGACATAGACTCCTTTTTCCAACATGCGCGCCGCCATATTTTGTGCCAGTACGGCATCGCCCAGCATAATGGGCACGATGGGGTGCTCGCCCGGGGCAATCTCAAAACCAGTCTCCGCCATGCGCTGGCGAAAATAGCGCGTGTTCTCTTCCAGACGGTCGCGCAATTGGGTAGAAGCTGAAACAATTTCCAACGCCTTGAGCGCGGCGCTGACGATGCTGGGTGCCAGAGTGTTGGAAAAGAGATAGGGGCGCGAGCGCTGGCGCAGCAAATCGATAATCTCCTGCCGTCCGCTGGTATAGCCGCCGCTGGCGCCGCCCAACGCCTTGCCCAAAGTCCCGGTGATAATGTCCACCCGCTCCATCACCTCGCAGTATTCGTGCGTGCCCCGCCCCTGCACGCCCATAAATCCCACGGCGTGGGAATCGTCTACCATGACCATGGCCTCGTACTTATCCGCCAAATCGCATATGGCGACCAAATTGGCGATAAAGCCGTCCATGGAAAAAACGCCGTCGGTGGCAATCAGGCGAAAGCGACAATCTTTGCTCTCGGCGAGTTTGGCCTCTAAATCTGCCATATCGTTGTTGGCGTAGCGCAGGCGCCTGGCCTTGCACAGCCGAATACCGTCGATAATGCTGGCGTGGTTGAGCGCGTCGCTGAGCACGGCGTCCTCCTCGCCCAACAGCGTTTCAAAAAGGCCGCCGTTGGCGTCAAAGCACGAACTGTAGAGGATGGTGTCGTCGGTGCCCAAAAACGCCGATAGTTTTTCTTCCAACTCGCGGTGAATTTCCTGGGTGCCGCAAATAAAACGCACCGACGACAGGCCAAACCCCCAGCGCTCCAAACCCTGGTGCGCGGCGGCGACAATATCGGGGTGGTTGGCCAACCCCAGGTAGTTGTTAGCGCACATATTCAGCACGCCCTCCCCATCGCGCACCGCAACGCGCGCCTGCTGTGGCCCACTGAGAATGCGCTCCTTCTTGTACAAGCCGTTGGCCTCAATTTCTTCCAGTTGGTGGCGAATGTGGTCCTTTGCGCTGCCCAGCATATTCTATCCTCCGCTAGTCCGTCCAGTCGAGAATGACTTTGCCCGATTTACCCGAGCGCATGGCCGCAAACCCCTCTTCGTACGCCGTATACGGCAGGCGGTGGGTGATAATGGGGGCGACGTCCAATCCCGTCTGAATCATACTCGTCATTTTGTACCAGGTCTCGTACATCTCGCGCCCGTAAATGCCCTTGAGCGTCAAGCCGTTAAAAATAACCTCGTTCCAGTCGACGGCGGTCTCGCCCTGCTGAATGCCCAGCAGGGCAATTTTGCCGCCGTGGCACATATGGGCCAGCATGTCCCTAAAGGCGTCGGCACTGCCAGATATCTCCAGGCCCACGTCAAACCCCTCCTTCATGTCCAGCTCGGCCTCTACCGCGTCAAGCTTCTCGTGGGGCGCCCCGGCGTGGCGCCCCACCGCCGCCGCCATGGCGCCAATGGGGCCGGCGCCGGTAATCAACACACCCTCGCCCAACACGTCAAAGGACAGCGCTGTGTGCACGGCATTGCCCAGCGGGTCAAAAAAGGAGAGAATGTCGGTGTTAATGTGCGGGTCGCAATACCACACATTGGTCATCGGCAGGCTCAAATACTGGGCAAAGGCACCGTCGCGGTTCACCCCCACGCCGCTGGTATTCATGCACAAATGGCGCCGCCCGGCCATGCAATTACGGCAGTGGCCGCACACCACATGCCCCTCGCCGCTGACCAGGTCGCCCACCTTAAAATCGCGCATGTTGTCGCCGATTTCTTCTATCCGGCCGACGAATTCATGGTCTATGGCCATGGGCGTGTGAATGGTCTTCTGGGCCCACGCGTCCCAATTGTAAATGTGCACATCGGTGCCGCAAATAGAGGTCTTCAGCACTTTGATGAGCACGTCGTTTATGCCGATCTGAGGCACCGGCATTTCTTCGAGCCACAAGCCGGGCTCGGCGCTTTTTTTACCAGGGCTTTCATTCTTTGCATGGCGCTCTCACAGCATCAAATCGCCGCCGTTGATGTCGATGGACGCCCCGGTGATGTAGTCGGCATCCGCCGCCAAGAACAACACCAACTGCGCCACCTCCTGGGGCGTGCCCAAACGCGGCGTGGGAAAGCTATCGGTGTAGGCCTGTATGCGTTCGGGCGTACAATTTAAACGCACCATTTCGGTGTCGATCAGCCCCGGGCATATGGCATTGACTGTAATGCCGCTGGCGGCCACCTCCTTGGCCATGCCGCGCGTCAGCCCCAGCACCCCGGCCTTGGCGGCGGTGTAGTGGATGCCTCCCAGGGTGCTGACACTGCGCCCGGCGGAAGAGGAGATATTGACGATGCGGCCAAAACCCCGCTCTTTCATCGGCCGCAAAACGGCCATGGAACACAGAAACGTCCCGTTGAGGTTGACGTCGAGGACCAGATCCCACTCTTCCTTGGTCATATCGTCCACCCGGGTCGGCCGCAAAATGCCGGCGCTGTTGACTAGTATGTCAACGCGCCCAAAATGTTCCAGGGCCTGCTCCACCGCGGCGTCCACCTCGTCTTCCCGCGTCACATCTACCATTAATGCCATGGCCTTGGAGCCGCCGGCTTCGATCTCGACCGCGACCTGCTGGACCCGTTCTTCGTTGACGTCACACAAGATAACCCCGGCGCCGTGACGCGCCAGCGTTCGGGCGATTTCCGCCCCCATGCCCTGTGCCGCTCCCGTGACCAGGGCGACCCGGCCTGTCACTCTTCCAGTTTGCGTATCAGACATCTGCCCTCCCCATCAATAGATATGGCACTCGCGAATAAAGCGGGCGATTTCTGCCACCGTGTTATTGGTCCCCGCAATGGCGTCGTGCACCCGGTTGTGCCACGGCTCCGGCCCCAAACCGCCGCGCCATTTTTCGATCATCGCCACGTTTGCCGCACCGGCGGCCTCTAATTCCGTTAACATTTCTTGCAAGATCGCCTGATTTTCCGGCGCCGCCAGATCCGCCGTGGCCACCTGCTCGGCAACGACGTATATGCAGCGCGCCAGTTCAATATAGGAG
>CAXGRO010000691.1:0-3378 GCA_964012055.1 uncultured bacterium | reverse complement strand
CCCGCCACTGCAACTCCAATTGCTCGATGGCACCTCGCTCGCCGTGCCGTCCGATCTCAACGGACCGCATGCCGTCCTGCTGATCTATCGCGGCGAATGGTGACCATACTGCCGTCAGCAGTTGGCCGACTACCAAAACGCGCTGGCCGAATTCCACAGCCGCAACGTCGACGTCATTGCCGCGTCGAGTGACCCGCGCGCCGCCGCCGAGAAGGTCCAGACAGACCTCGGTCTCCAATTCCCCATCGCCTATGAACTAGACCCGCAGGCCATCGCCGCCGCCACTGGAGCCTTCTACGACGCCGAGGACGAAGAACCCTATCTCCACGCCACCGGTTTCGTCATCGACGCGGCCGGCATCATCGATACCGCGACGTACAGCACCGGCTCGGGCGGCCGCCTGACCGTCGCCGAAGCTCTGCGCTTCACCAAATAACATGCGCACAGTCCAGTTCATCCTGTCCGGGAGGGCCAGACTGTATGCCTTCACTTTCTTTTTATAACAGAGGACCCAATAAATGCCGAGAGATATTCTGCAGATGCTGGAGGAAGGCGTCGTCTTAGGCGACGGGGGGATGATTATCGAGGCGAGACGGCGCGGCTACGACACCCCCCAGATCGTTGCGGAACATTCGGACGCGCTGCGGCAGATCCACGTCGATTTTTGCCAGGCCGGGTCGCAGGTGCTGCAGGCACTCACCTGGTGGACCAGTGGTTTTCATCTGGAGAGCGGGTTTGGTTGGGGGAACCGGCTGGAGGAGGTCAACCAAACGGCCGTACAGTGCGCCCGCCAGGCGTCGGGGGGCGAGGCGCCGGTGGCCGGCTGCCTGATGTCTACGCAAGCGCGCCTGCCGACCCGCAGCGGAGAGATGGTCAGTGGGCCAATTTTTAACCCCGATGATCCCTCCTCCCACCAACAAGCGAAGGCGGTGTTCGACGAGCACATCGCCGCCCTGGTAGCCGCTGGGGTGGACCTGCTGATTCCGGAGACCTTTTCCTCGCTGCAGGAGGCCCGGCTGTGTCTGGAGTGCTGCAAGAAGACGGATATCCCCACCATGGTGCTGCTGGGCACCGGTGAAACAGGTGGGACAACGGAAGGCGTTGCCCATTCTGAAGCGGCTCGCATCTTGGCGGACGACGGGGCCGACATCGTGGGGCTGGTGTGCAACGCCGATCCCCCTGCAATGTGGCCGCAGGTTCTGCAGATTCGGCAAGCCGTGGACGTGCCGATCGCCTTCCAGCCGCAGGCCTACCGCACCGGTGCCAACTGGAGTAAGGTCGAGGAGGGCGCACAGGTGCAGGGGTCGGAGATGGCCGAATACGCGCTAAAGGCGAAGGCGGAAGGCATTAATTTCATCGGGGCCTGCTGTGGGGCCGGGCCGTCACACATCGGGACAATGGCCCGGGCGCTGCGGGGAGAAGTGGTCTCGCCGTGGAAGGAGGAAGAGGAATAGGGCGGTTGTGCTCCAAACCTCCCTACTCGACGATGGCCGCGCGGAGCGCAGCGATCTGCTCTTCGCTCATGCCTATGTTGCGGGCGTAGCCCACCACACCGCAGTAGCGCTCTTCCAGGGTGCGGAGCACGGCCAGCATGGTGTCGGGCCGGCATTGTTTGTTCTGGTGGTCTTCCAGGGTGTAGTTATCGGCGTCAACCTCTGGATGGGTCTCCAGGTAGTGATCATAAGTGAGGCGAGCGGTGAGGGCGAAATCTGCGGCAATCGTCTCGTCGGGCACGCCGGCAATCCCCAAAACCAGCGCAACGATGAGCCCCGTGCGTTCGGTGCCGCCGGCGCAGTGGACCAGCGCCGGCATCGTATCGGGCTGCGACAACAGGCACAGGGTGTCGTGTATGTGGGACATGCGCCGGTCCAGCACCACGGAGTAGGACCAGCGCATGTGCTCGACGTAATCCAGCGACTCGGGGATGCTCTCGCGCTCCCTAATCAGCGTATCGCCCACCATGTTCTGGTGGTAGTATTTCACCCGCTCCGAGCCGAAGAAGACGTTGCGCTTCTCCTGCATCTCATGACTCTTTCTCAAATCCAGAACCGAGCGCAGGCCGTAGTCGATGAGGGCCTGTTGCGACCGGGGCGCGAGTTGATCCAGGGAGTCGGACCTGAGCAGCCGCCCCCAGCGGGTCTGTCTGCCGTCGGCAGTGGCGTAGCCGCCCACGTCCCTGGTGTTGACGGTGCCTTCGAGTTTTAGATGTCGCCGCGGATCGAGGTCATCGACCATATTGGATCCCTCTCAATTGGATGTTGGAAATGCCCCCCTACTTTCTCATACAATTCGCCCGTGGTATATTTTACCATCTATAGACGCAGCAAGCCAATACCCACCGCAAAGCGCGAGGTCTCAATCCATGATCGAAATAAGCGAGCGCGAAAAATTCCTCCTCGATCTGCAGGGTTTTCTACACGTCGAAAATGTTCTTACTCCCGAGGAAGTGCAGGCCCTCAACGAGGCCGTAGACGCCCACCAGGACGAGTATAAAGAAGATTCAAAAATGTACGGCGGCGGCATGCTGGGCAGCAAAGACCGCCGCACCATACAGAGCATGCTGACCTGGGAGCAACCGCACTGCCAGCCGTTTCGCAACCTCATCGCCCACCCCAAACTCGTCCCCTATCTCAACAGCGTCTTCGGCCGCGGCTGGAGGATGGATTCGGAGCCGCTGCTGATCACATCCACCCAAGGCGCGGGAGGGCACGGCCTGCACGGCTTCACCAGCAGGCACTTCGACCCCAGTTATTATTACACCTACACCAACGGCGAAATGCGAGCCGGGCAAACGGTGTTCCAGTTTCAGCTGCGCGACATCGAGTCCGGCCAGGGCGGCCTGGCCGTCATCCCCGGCAGTCACAAAGCCAATTTTAAATGCCCCGAAGACATCATGCTTTACGAAGCCGACCAGCAGGCCGTGCACCAGGTGGCCAGCAAAGCCGGCGATCTGGTGCTCTTCTTCGAGGCCACCATCCACGGCTCGCTGCCCTGGATGGCAGACTACGACCGGCGCTCGCTCTTGTATCGCTACAACCCAAAATGCCTGCAATCCAGCAGCGGCTTGGGCCAGACCCAGCTGCCGGAATGGATCGGCGAGTTGACCGAAGCCCAACGGGCCGCAGTGGAACCGCCCTATATGTCCAACCGGCCGCTCATCGAAGACGACGGCTCCAGCGTAGTTCAACCCGGGCAGGAGCCCGTGCCTCACATACCGCGGTCTGTGGCAGAGCGCGGCTACTAGAAAACGCGGCGTGGTGTTGCGGTTTAAGGTAAGGAAGGTAAGGGAAGAATAACTGTCTACGTCGCGTCTACAGCCGCGTAGTGGACTTGCCCGGTTTTAACAGACAATGATTGATGGCTCAAATAGCTGCTCAA
>CAXGRO010000690.1:0-3380 GCA_964012055.1 uncultured bacterium | reverse complement strand
CGGTAAAAGATGTCGTCCCCCGGGCCCGACTCGACCACCTGCCCGGCGTACATCACCGCCACCCGGTCGGCCATGCGCGCCACCACGCCCAAGTCGTGGGTGATGAGAATAATCGACATCGCCTCGCTGCGCTGCAGCTCCCGCATCAGCTCCAAAATTTGCGCCTGAATGGTCACGTCCAGCGCCGTGGTCGGCTCGTCGGCAATCAGCACGGACGGGTTGCAGGCCAAACTCATGGCGATCATGGCGCGCTGCAACATGCCGCCGGAAAACTCAAAGGGGTATTGCCGTGCCCGCTTGCCGGCTTCGGGAATTTGGGTCAGGTTGAGCAACTCCACCGCCCGCCGCTGTGCCGCCTTTCCCCCCATGCCCAGGTGCACCTGCAGCACTTCGGCGATCTGCTGCCCCACCCGCATCGTCGGGTTGAGCGAGGTCATGGGGTCCTGAAAAATCATCGCCATCTCGCGGCCCCTAAAAGAGGCGCCCTCGGCGGCCGACGCACCCAAAATCTCGCGGCCGTTTAAGCGCGCCGAGCCGGCGGTGATGCGGCCCGGCGGCGACGGCACTAGGCCCATCACCGCCTGCACTGTCACCGACTTGCCGCAACCTGACTCACCGACAATGCCTAAGGTCTGGCCGCGCCCCACTTCAAAATCCACCCCGCACACCGCCTGTACCACGCCGCCGTAGGTGTCGAACTCCACCGCCAATCCTTCCACCTGCAAAACCGCGTCGCGCGTTTCACTCATCTCTCGACCTCATGCGCGCATCGAGCGCGTCGCGCAAACCGTCGCCCAGCAAATTAAACGCCAACACCGTGGCGCTGATGCACAGGGCCGGAAACACCAACTCGTGCGGGTGAGACAACATGGTTTTGATGCCCTCGTTGCACATCGACCCCCACGACGGAGTAGGCGGGGCCACGCCCATGCCAATAAAAGAAAGGAACGCTTCGGTAAACACCGCCGAGGGCGCTGCAAAAGTCAGCGTCACCAAAATCACACCCAGGGTGTTGGGCACCATGTGGCGCAGCAATAAATAGCGGCGGCGGCCGCCCAGCAATTGGGTCGCCTGCACATAACCCTCCTCGCGAATTTGCAAAATTTGACCGCGCACCAGCCGCGCCGTGCCCGGCCAGCCCAACAGCACCAGCGCCACCAGCATGGGAAAAATGCCGCTCTCGCCCGGGCCAATGCCAAAGGCGATCTTGAAGAGAATCATGAAGAGCAAAAAGGGCAGCGCCACCACAAAATCGGCAAAGCGCATCAGGTAGATGTCGAGCCGCCCGCCCACGTAGCCGGCAAAACCGCCGTAGAGCACGCCCGCCAGCACGTAGAGCAGCGGCGCCACCATGCCAATAAAGAGCGAAGTGCGCGCCCCGTACATCAGCCGCGCCAGCATGTCCCGTCCCAAATAATCCGTGCCCAGGGGATGCGCCTCCAGGCGAATCACCTCGCCCACTTCGCCCGCCAGACCGCGCTTGTCCACGTCGCGCCGCGCAATGGCCTGGGTCGCCGCCACAGCCAGCGTCGCATAGTGCTCCGACTCGTCTACCCCGTCGCTGGCCACAATGGAATAATAGTAGGTAATGGCCTCCAGCTTGAGCCGGTCCTCGTACCCCACTTCATTGCCCGCCATCGTCTCGCCCAGCGGCAAACCCAAATCCTGCGAGCCGCTGGGCGGCTGCTCGTTGCGGTAGACCAGATAACCGGCCGCCCCGTGCACCGGCGCCCACTGCAAGCGCACGGCCTGGGTGGTGGGGCGCCCCACCACCTCCACCCGCTCCGGCGCCGCCAGCACATCCGGAAAATCGTCGGGCTCGGCCGGAAAATCGTCCAGCGTCGCGCCCGGCCAACGCTGGTAGTCGGCCACCACCAGCGCTTTGGCGCCCAGCGACGGGCCCTGCGAAATCAAGTCCAAATCCTGCTGCGCCGGGTCAATGGTCCACACCAGCGGACCGACCAGGGTAAAACAGAGCAAGCCGATGACGATAAAAAGTGAGATCAGCGCCCGGCGATTTTGCTTGAGGCGGCGCCAGGCGTCTTGCCAGTACGACAGCGACGGCCGGCTGATCACCTGCACCTGGCGCCGCACCTCCACCCGGTCGAAGTCGCCCTCGCGCGGAATGTAACCCCTCGCTTCCATCTCAGTCCTGCACCCTGATGCGCGGGTCGACAAAACCGTAGACGATGTCCACCACAATGACCATAAAAACCAAAAACCCTCCGTAGAACACGGTGGTGCCCATAATAACCGTGTAGTCCAGCTGCTGCACCGCCTCGACAAAGTAGCGCCCCAGGCCGGGAATGGCGAAAACCAACTCCACTACAAAACCGCCCGTGGTAATGGCCGCAACGGCCGGCCCCAGGATGGTGATCACCGGCAAAATGGCGTTGCGCAATTGGTGGCGCAGAAAAATGCGCAGCGGCGATAAACCCTTGGCGCGGGCGGTGCGGATGTAGTCGGCGTTGACCACCTCTAGCATCGATGAGCGCATTAGCCGCGTCAGAAAAGCCATGGTCCCCAGCCCCAGCACCAGCGCCGGCACCAGCATATGCCGCAGCGTGCCCCAGCCGGCCACCGGCAACACAGTGGTGCCGGCCCAATCGTTGAGCTGCACCAGCAGCAACTGGCCCAGCGCCGCAAACACAAAGCTGGGCACCGACACCCCCAAGATGACCAGGAACATAATGATCACGTCGGGCAGGCGGTTGCGGTAGGTCGCCGTCAGCGCGCCCCAAACAATGCCGCCTGCCGCAGCAAAAACAATGGCCAGCACCCCCAGAATAGCCGATATGGGAAAGTGCTCGCGAATGATGTCGTTGACCAGGCGGTTCTTCTGCGTAAAGGAAATGCCAAAATCGCCGCGCAGCATATTAAACATATAGATCCCGTACTGCTGCCACAGCGGCTTGTCGAGTCCGTAGCGCGCCTCCAAATTTTTGCGGATCTCCGGGTTGACGGCCTTGGCGTCGAGCAGCGGATCGCCCGGCACCGCGTGCATGGCCACAAACGTGGCGGTGGCGATGAACCACACGGTGACCACTCCGGCCAGCAGGCGCTTTAGGGTGTATTTTAGCATACCTCTATTATAGTTGGGCGGGTGGAATTCAACCAGCCAGGTATCGGGATTTTTCGAACTCGTGGACCAGGGAAAATTGGTCTTCGTATTGCACGAGGGCCGGCAGTAAATAATACTCCAGCGTCGCCCAGCCCAGCTGATCAATCACCACGTAATTGACCTGTTTTTGCACCAGATCCTCCAGTAGCAACGCGGGATCATCGGTAAATTTATAGAGCACGGCCCGCCGGTTGGAGTGCAAATAAAATAAGTTGGGCTTGCGGCAGGCCACAATCGCCTCCGGCTCGGTGTGGTTTTT
>CAXGRO010000689.1:0-3391 GCA_964012055.1 uncultured bacterium | reverse complement strand
ATATACTGGACTCTTGCACGATTAATTCCTTAATCTTCATCAGCGGCTGTGGGGGTGTTGGGCCGGGCAGGCCCCCCAAGGGACTCACAAAGCACCAGAGGCAGGACCCCCTGCCCGAATGCGGCAGTTTAAAACGCCCACCCCAACCTCACCGCCCCCACCACCCCCGCACCAACCCAACAAGCGAAACCTGCTCTCCATACCCATCCAACCGGCTACTCATCGCCCACAAACTCAAATAAGCAACCTGCATCAACGCCAAATAAACCAGCGACCCACTCCACCCCAAAACCTCCATCCCGTTCGTCCACTCAAACGCATACCCCCCGGCAATCCCCCCCAAAGCCCCCCCGATAGACGCCGCGTACATCACCACCACAAACCCCTCCCCCTGCCGCTCCCGCGGCACCGCGTCGATCATAATCTTGCTCTGACTCATCTGCAACCCACCCTCCAGCACCCCCATGCACAGATGAATGCCGACGGCCCACAAACTCAAAGCCAGCACCCCGCCCGGCAAGTACAACCAGCCCCCCCCCAACACCGCCAGCCCAATCGGCGACAACGTCATAATAGCGCGAAAACCGTGCGCGTCTAGCATGCGCCCCCACCACAACAGCCCCACCAAATTGCCCAGCGCCAAAACCGAATACATCCACACAAAATAACTCGCCGGCATGCCGCTGTCGGTCAAAGCCACCACCCAAAAAGGGAAAGACATCGCACTGATGAGGTTGCGCACCAGCAACACGCGCCAATAACGCCAGATTGATGGAATGCGGATGGCCTGTAAAAGCCGTTGCACCACCTTCTGTTGCGGCGCCGGATGGCGGCGCTCGGCCAGTTGGCGGATCCACCAGGCCGCCAGCGCCGTAGTGATCAAACCCAACCCAAAAGGCACCACAAAGCGCTGCGTCGAGGGCTGCGCCCCCAGATAACTGCCGATCAGAATGGGCAGCAGCAAATCCAGCGAACGCTGGCGCATGCGCATGCGCGTCATGAACGAGCCCACCGCCTCGCCCGCAGTGCTGTCCTGCATCAGCGGCCACCAGGCCGTATTGCCCAACTGTTGCATCACCCCTCGCAAGGCCAACAAACCCAGCGTCAACCAGATGGCCCAATGCCCCTCACGCCCGCTCAGCGCCAAAACCACCAGCGCGGCGGCGGGCACCAGCGAAGCCACCTTGCCCCAAAAGTTGAGCTGCACCTTGCCCCAGCGCCCCATCAATTGCAGGCCCCAAACGCGCACCAATTTATCTACGCTGGTCAAGGTGGTGAGCACGCCCAGGTGGAAGGGCGTGGCGCCCAATTGCAAAAGAAAGAGCGAGCTGAGGGAAATGATCAGCGTGCCCGCCGCCGTCGACGAGGTGGTCGAATATATGATCAGGTCCTGGTTGCGGTGGCGCTCAGCGTTGGACAGTTCTGGCGCGGCGGCCTTATCGCTTGGCATTTAAGACGGCGAGATCTCTGGAAAAACCCGAGGGTCAATTTTTAATGCGGACATACTCATCCCTCCCAAAACCAGCCCGGGGGTAGCACTCCATCGTATTGACAGGGATGATAGAAAAGAGTATAGGTATTTCTCGCAGCGCGAACAATTAACCCGTTTTCCAACTCGACATCAGCCCATTGGAAAGGCCCCCATGATCCGCTACAGCTTTATGATCATCGACCCGCTCTCGTCCATCGGCGACGCCGACGACGTGCGCCGCTTCTTCGACCTGGTAAAAAACTGCGGCTACGAGGGCGTCGAACTCAACCTACACAACCCGCCCGGCGTCGACTTCGATCAGCTCGAACAATGGCTAGCCGAAGCCGGCCTGGTGGTGCCCTCCTTCCTCACCGGCGCCGCCTACCACGAGGGCCTCTGCCTCAGCTCGCCCGACCCCAAAGCGCACCAGGGCGCCGTCGACCGCCTCATCCAAAACCTCGACCTGGGCGCCCGCTTTAACGCCCTGCTCGTCGTTGGCCTGTTACAGGGCTTTCGCAGCGACGAGTCCGACGAAGACGTGGCCAACGCCCGCATCGCCGACGGCCTGCGCGCCGTGGCCCACGCCGCAACAGCCAAGGGCGTCGACATGGTAGTAGAGCCGGTCAACCACCTGCAGGTCGGCTTCAACAACTCCGTGGGCGAAGTGCGCCGCCTGGTGGAAGCCGTAGCCTCGCCCGCCGTGGGCCCCATGGTCGACACCATTCACATGAACGTCGAGGAAACCTCCCTCACCCAGCCCATCATCAACTGCGGCGCCCAGCTGCGCCACATCCACCTGTGCGAGAGCAACGGCGCCCTCTTTGGCACCGGCAATGTCGACTTTGGCGCCGTCTTGCAAACCCTGGAGTCAATCAACTACGACGGCTTCGCCTCCATCAAAGTCTACCGCAAGGCCACTCTGGAAGAAGCCGCCAGAACCAGCCTCGAATATTTGCGCCAGTGCTCGGCTTAGTTTTTTGGGAAGGTGTTTATGGCCAACAACCGCCAGTTTAAGCTAACCACCAAATACGTCGGCACGCGCGGCGTCAAGGAGTACCGCGCCTCCATCGCCGAGTGGGTAAACCCCGACGACGTCGTTTTGGAAATCGGCTGCGAGTGGGGCACCACCACCACCCTCATCGCCCCCCACTGCAAAAAAGTACTGGGCACCGACGTCAGCGCCGATTGCATCGACCGCGCCCGCGAGCGCTACCCCCACATCGAATTCGCCGTGCTCGACGCCTACGACGTGCGTGCCGCCCTCAACCTGGGCCACGACTTTAGCAAGATCTACATAGATATGTCGGGCATCTCCGGCTACCGCTCCCTCCTCGACCTCATCGCCCTGCTCAACATGTACTCCACCCTGCTCCAACCCCAGGCCATCGTCATCAAAAGCGGCTCGCTAAAACAATTCGCCAGCAACTGCATCGCCTGGCACCCCAAACGCGACTGAAGATTATTTTTTTATGGTGTCGATCAAAGATGTGCAGCGAATGGAAGAAACCGACCGCCTGCAAATGGTTGCAGCCATTGTCGACGACGTGGCCCGGCGCATCGAAAACCGCGACCTCGACGAAACGGCGGCGCGCGACCTTATCGCATCTGTGCGTTTTCAGATAAACCTCATTATGCCCCAAAAAATGGCGACCTACGACCTAATTTACGGGGCGCGCTTCGAACGTCTTATACGGCAATTTATCCGCGGAGAATAGCGGACCCCGTCACGCCCCGCTTTCCCTTTAAACTCACCGCCCTATCCCTCCGGGCGCAAAACGCCAGGCCACCGTAAAATAGAAGCTGCGCTCCACCTGCGTCGCCAGCGAATTGCCAAAATCAGAACCGAATTCGCGGTGCCGCTCGTCTGTGATGACCACCCTGATTTGCCCCACGGAGGCTGAGACGATTTCTTAACTGCTA
>CAXGRO010000688.1:0-3395 GCA_964012055.1 uncultured bacterium | reverse complement strand
GGAGGTGGCCGGGCAGGCCACCCGAGGGACCACAAAACACCATAGGCAAAGCCGCCACCCCCAAGCGCCACCAAGCAAGCCCTCGTCAACCACACTAAACTAACTTTGAATCCCCCGTCCACCATTTTGCATCACAACAATAAAACCCACTTCACCCAATCCACACCGAGGATAGTGCAATGTCAGAAGTAAAACACTACAAAGTCGTCATCATCGGTTCCGGACCGGCCGGCCTCACCGCCGCCCTCTACACCGCCCGCGCCGACCTGGCCCCCCTGGTCTTGGAAGGCATGCAACCCGGCGGCCAGCTCACCATCACCACCGACGTGGAAAACTACCCCGGCTTCCCCGAAGGCATCATGGGACCCGAACTCATGGATAAAATGCGCGCCCAGGCCACCCGCTTTGGCGCCGAATGCCAGTTTAAAATGGTCACCGCGGTAGACACCTCCAGCCGCCCCTTTAAAGTGGAAACCGACGACGCCTCCTACACCGCCGACGCCCTCATCGTCGCCACCGGCGCCTCGGCGCGGCTACTGGAAATCGAGTCCGAAACCCGCCTGATGGGGCACGGCGTGTCGGCCTGCGCCACCTGCGACGGTTTTTTCTTTCGCGACAAAGAAATCGTCGTGGTCGGCGGCGGCGACTCGGCTATGGAGGAAGCCACCTACCTGACCAAATTCGCCAGCAAAGTGACCATAGTGCACCGCCGCGACGAATTTCGCGCCTCGCGCATCATGCTGCAGCGGGCCCAGGACAACGAAAAAATCGAATTCCTCACCAAAGCCACGGTCGACGAAATCTTGCAGTCCGACGACGAGCTGACAGTGCGCGGGGTGCGGCTGAAGAGCACCGAAAACGGCGAGGAGTGGGAACTGCCCTGCGAAGGCGTGTTCATGGCCATCGGCCACGTACCCAACACCCAGCTCTTTGAAGGCGTGCTCGACATGGATGACCAGGGCTATATCATCACCAAGCCCGATTCTACTGCCACCAACATCGAAGGCGTCTACGTCTGCGGCGATGCCCAGGACCACGTCTACCGGCAGGCGGTGACGGCGGCGGGCACCGGCTGCATGTCGGCCATCGAGGCGGAGCGCTTTCTGGCGCACGCTTAAGCAGTACACGCTCACTAAAAAGGACGATAAAACCATGAAGATGAAAGCCGCCGTCCTGCACGCTACCCAGGGTCGACTCGACATCGAAGAACTCGACATCGCCGACCCCGGCCCCGGCGAAGTGCGCGTCAAAATCGCCGCCAGCGGCCTGTGCCACACCGACTGGGAAACCATGCACGGCTACCAGCCGGTCAACCTGCCCGCCGTCATCGGCCACGAAGGCGCCGGCGTCGCCGAAGCAGTGGGGTCGGGCGTCTCCCGCGTCGAAGAGGGCGACCACGTGGCCTGCTCGTGGAGCCCCAACTGCGGCCACTGCTTCTACTGCGACCACGGCCAGCCCATCCTCTGCGAGGTGGCCAAGGCGGCCAACTCCAGCGGCCTGCTCTTTGACGGCACCACCCGCATGTCGCTCAACGGCCAGCCGGTGCACTACTACAGCCTGGTCTCCTCGCACGCCGAGTACAACATCGTGCCCGAGCAGGCCGCCATCCCCCTGCGCCCCGACTTTCCCTTAGACCGCGCCGCCCTCTTGGGTTGCGCCGTCATGACCGGCTACGGCGGTGCCGTGCACGCCGGCTACATCGAGCCCGAGCACAGTGTCATCGTGGTCGGCTGCGGCGCCGTGGGCCTGAGCGCGGTGCAGGGCGCCCGCATCGCCGGCGCCTCGGTTATTGTCGGCGTCGACCTCAACCCGCTCAAACTCGAGTGGGCGCAAAAGTTCGGCGCCACCCACACCGTCGACGCCAGCAAAGACGACCCGGCCGAAGTGATGCGTTCCCTAACCCAGGGCCGTGGCGCCGATGTGGCCATTGAAGCGGCCGGCCAAAACATCTCTATCCGCCAAACGCTGGAAGCTTCGCGCCCCGGCGCCCGCATCGTCATTTTGGGCAAGACCCCCTTTGGCGAGGAAGTCTCCTTCCCCTTCCACCTGATGATGGGCGAGCGCGAAATCGTGCGCACTTCCTACGGCATGTCGCGCCCCCGCGTCGACTTCCCCCGCCTGGCCAACCTCTACATGGACGGCCGCCTCTTGCTCGACGACATGATCAGTCAAAAACTGCCTTTGGAAAAAATCAACGACGGCTTCGACGACCTCGAAAAGGGCAATGTCGCCCGCTCCCTGGTCGTATTCGATTAAATACTCACACAGGAGAACACATGCCCGTTTTCAACACCGCCGCCCTGGAGCGCGACTGCGCCAAAATCTTTGCCGCAGCCGGCCTCGACGCCGAGGAGGCCCCGCGCATCGCCCACTCCCTGGTGCTGGCCAACCTCATGGGCCACGACTCCCACGGCGTCATCCGCGTGGTCCAGTACATCGGCTTCATGCAACAGGGCAAAGTCCACCCCGGCCAAAAAATCGAAATTGTGCGCCAGGCCGACGCCTCGGCCGTGGTCAAAGGCGGCTGGGGTTTTGGCCAAACCGTCTGCCGCCAGGCCATGGACCTGGCCATCGAAAAAGCCCGCGCCCGCTCGGTGGGCGTGGTGGAACTCTTCGACAGCAGCCACATCGGCCGCCTGGGCGAATACGCCGAGCAGGCCGCTAAGGCCGACATGATTGGCATTGTCATGTGCAACAACCACACCGGCGGCGCCCTGCAGGCCCCCTTTGGCGGCATCGACCCGAGCATGTCCCCCAACCCCATCGCCGTGGGCATCCCCACCGGCGGTGCTTTCCCCATTGTCGTCGACATGACTTCCAGCGTGGTGGCCGAGGGCAAGATCCGCGTCAAGCTCAACCGCGGCGAACAAATCCCCGAAGGCTGGGCCATCGATTCCGAAGGCCAGCCCACCACCGACCCCGCCCAATTCTACGGCCCCCCCCGCGGCGCCATCCTCCCCTTCGGCGGCATCGCCGCCCACAAGGGCTACTCCCTCGCCATCATCGTCGACATTCTCTCCGGCGCCCTGGGCGGCGCCGGCTGCACCCGCCCCAACGTACCGGGCGGCGGCAACGGCGTTTTTATTATGGCCCTCGACATTCAGGCCTTCACCGGCAAAGATCACTTTTGCGAAGAGGTAGACCAGCTCATCGCCTTTCTCAAGAGCTCCCGCCTAATGCCCGGCTTTGATGAGGTCACAGTCCCCGGCGAGCTGGAGCATCGCTTGCGACAGCAGCGGCAGGAAGAAGGTATTTTTGTCGACGATGAGACGTGGCGGCAGATTGGGGAGACGGCGGAGAAGTTAGATGTCGAATTGGAATTGGGCTAGTTTGCGTTTGGACTGAGGTGTCGGGGACGCCGGGTAGGGGCGGGTATCGCCGGCGGTGTTTTGTGG
>CAXGRO010000687.1:0-3405 GCA_964012055.1 uncultured bacterium | reverse complement strand
CAAGTTGGGGAATTAAATATCGTGGTGCCAGAGGATAAGTTGGAAGATGGGACGAGCGATAGAGTTGGAATTATCGGTTAGGTACATTTGATATAAAAGGCTTCTTAGTGGTCAGGTTGCTGCTCGACGGTATTGAGTATGAAGCATTCCTTGCGCTCAGCTCGATTCTCTCACACTTATGTCCGGACGATCGAAAAGATCGGGCCGCAGTTGGGTGCCCAGGCCGGGGCCTTCCGGGGGGTAGACGTAGCCGTTCTCAATGCGCGGCTGCACGGTGATCAGGTCGCGGTAATAGCCGTAGTAATAGGCCCGCACCGTCTCCTGAATGAGCGTATTGGGACAGTGAATGGCGAGGTGGATGGAGGCGAATAAGGTGACGGGGCCGGTGCAGTCGTGGGCGGCAAAGGGCAGATTGTTGGTTTCGGCCATACTGGCGATGAGCTTGCTTTCGGCGATGCCGCCGGTCCAGGTCACATCGGTCATAACGATGTCCACGGCCTGTTGTTCGAGCAATTCCGCCACGTGGTAGCGGGTCAGGGCGAGTTCGGAACCGCAGATGGGAATGGAGGTGGCGCGGCGCAATTGCGCCAGGGTGGAGACCTTGTCGGGTTTAACAAAATCTTCCAGCCACATGGGTTTGTAGGGTTCCAATGCTTGGGCAATGCGTACGGCCGCCGGCAATTTCCACAGGCCGTGTCCCTCCATCATAATCTCCATATCCAAACCCACCGCGTCGCGAATTTTCTTGACCGGTTCAAGGCCGCGGTCGAGGTCGGTGAAGCTGATGTGGGTGCCGTTGGATTGGGCCGCATAGGCGTCAAAGGGCCAGATTTTCATGGCGGAGATGCCTTCGGCGAGCAGGTCGACGGCCAATTCGTCGGCGCGGTGCAGGAAGGCTTCGAGGTCTTCGTAGCGGCTCAGCGCGCCGACGCGGACCCGGTCTTCTGCGGGGTCGTTACCGAGACCGTACATGGGGCCGCCGCAGGTGTTGTAGGTGGCGATTTTGTCGCGGCTGGCGCCGCCCAGTACGCGGTAGATGGGCAAATTGGCGTGCTGCCCCAGGATGTCCCAAAGGGCCACTTCCAGGGCGGAGATGGCGCGCATTTCGGCGCCGCGGTTGCCCGAGATGTGGGTGATCTCGTATAGCCGCCGCCAGTGCCATTCGACGTCGAGGGCGTTTTGGCCCAAAAGCAGGGGGGCGCAGACCTGGTGGATTAGGGCTTCCGTCGCCTGCGAGGCGTAATACGTTTCGCCCAGGCCGACGAGGCCGGCGTCGGTGTGCAAGCGCACGAAGAGGATACTGGCGAACTGGTCTAGGTGGATGGTCTCGATGCGGGTGATCTGCATGGCTGGCGTTTAGAAGCCGCAGCGCGCCGCCGCTTTAAAGAAGGGGTCGGCCATGGCGGCGGCGCCGCGGTAGACCATGTCGGACGTCATGGGATGTACGCATATGAGGCGGGCGCCGTTTTCGATGGACTCAACCATGACGTCTTCGATATCCTGGGGGGCTTCCATCGAGCCCGAACCCACCACCCGGCCGGTGTGGATGCCCAGCTTGGCGGCGGCGCGAAAGAGATCGTTGACCGCGTCGTTGACTTCGGGCAGTTCGCCCTCGCGCAAAATGGCGTCAAAGGGGCCGACAAAAGCGCAGGCTTTGTTGGGGCCCTGGGCCGCCATCAGGTCTAAGACGCGGTCGCGCAGATCTTTGTCGATGATGAATTCGGCGGTTTCAAACTGAATCCAGCCCTGGGTCTCGGTCTCGGCGTTGCGCAGCGAATCGGGCGTGAAGGTCATGATGCGCTCGCCGGTGCGCACCGGGTAGCCGCCGCGGTCGTCGGGCGTGGCCTGAGCGGGCACGGGGAAGTTGACGGCGCGATAATAACTTTGGGCGTCTTCGTAAGTGGTGCTATAGGGGCGCATGGTGGCGCGCGCTCCCAATTGGTAGGCGTCGCCGTGCTGGCTGCGCGCCTCGCGGTGCAGGCGCTGTACCGGCAGCAAGCCCAAGCGGCATTGGATGGCGTTTTGCTCGCGCCCGTACCAGCCTTCCCACTGGGAGTGTTCGGCGTCGTTGACAATCCACGAATAACCGGCTTTGGCCCAGGCGTGCCCTTCATTTTCGCGAAACTGGTGCCAGGGAATGTCGTTGAAAATACCCAAGAGCGGCGGCGTTTCGGCGACGGAGGCGCATTTATCGAGTGTTTCTTTGAGCGGGTTGCGATTGGGGTTGAGGGTATAGGCGTGGGCTCGGCGAGCGAATTCCTCGGCGTTGAGGGGCAGGCTGCCGCCGATGGCTTCGATGGCTGTCACTGTGTGGTTCCTCCCTGTTTAAAAGGCGTGCACAAGCACAAAAAGATGGTTGAGAAAATGGAGTACTGGAGGCGGTCTGGCAAGGTGTGGTGTGTTGGGGGGTGGTTGCCCGAGGTGATTATTTTTAAATTCTCCGGCACTCAAAAGTCTTATTTCTGCTGAGTAGATTTTTAGGATGTGGTAATTGACATATATCAAGGAGAAGAGGGATGACTGCACAAAAGACTTATCGGGCGGTGGCGATAGGCCGCACGAGCAAGGGGGGATACGGGCACGGCTTGCACACGGCGTATAAAGATGTCGACAACGTCGAGTTTTTAGCGGTGGCGGACGAGGACGAGGCGGGGCGCGCCGAAGGGCAGGAAGCCACCGGGGCGCCGCGGGCTTATGCCGATTGGCAGGAGATGTTAAAAGAAGAGCAGCCCGACATTGTCAGTGTGTGTCCGCGGTGGACGGATTGCCATTTGGAGATGGTGTTGGCGAGCATAGAAGTGGGGGCGCACGTGTATTGCGAGAAACCCATGACCTGGAACTTGGAGGAGGGGGACGAAATCGTCAGCATAGCGGATGCGGCCGGCAAGAAGGTGGCGGTGGCGCACCAGGCGGTGTACCTGCCGCGCGTACAGGCGTTGAAGAAATTTTTGCAGGAGGGTGGAATCGGCCAGGTCGAATCCATCTATGCGCACGGCAAGCAGGATCGCCGCGGCGGCGGCGAAGACATGATCGTCTTGGGTACACATCTCTTTAATATGATGCGCTATTTTGTCGGCGACGTCGATTGGATGTCGGGGCACGTGATGGCGGAGGGGCGCGAGATTGAGCGGGATGACGTGCGCGAGGCCGGCGAGCCGGTGGGGCCCATCGCCGGCGACTGCGTCAACAGCTACTTTGCTTTTAAGAGCGGGGTGGTGGGTTTATTCGATTCGCGCAAATACGAAAGCAGCGGCGGCGGCATGCGCTACGGCATGGAGATTGTGGGCAGCGAGGGGCGCATTGCTTTTCGCGGCGGTAGCGGCGGCGATTTGACGATTTATCCGCACCCGGTGTTTACTCCGAGTGACGTCGAGCAGCAGTGGAAAGACCTAGACATTGGACCGG
>CAXGRO010000686.1:0-3408 GCA_964012055.1 uncultured bacterium | reverse complement strand
CCAGCTTATTATACGAGGACAGCGGACAGAGGAATTGAAATCGGAGCCCGGCAGGGATGCCCGGCAGAGATGCCCGGCGAGAGCCGAAGGCCGCCAATTCTAAGAATTGAGCGTCATGAGCGAGGGACCTACCCCTCTGCGCGCCCCAGGCAAATGCCCATCAACTCACCAATTCTTTCGTCACATCAATAACATACTGCACATCATCGGCGTTAATATGCCGATGCGTCAAAAGGCGGACGCGCGAAGGCGGACGCGGGTTGCAGCGAATGCCGTGTGCCGTCCACTTGTCGATAATATCGGCCGTGGACCAGCCCAAACCGGCGACATCTATCAGCAGGATATTGGTGCCGAACTCTTTGGGATAGATGGCCTCAATACCCTCAATGGCACTCAAACCGGCGGCCAGTGTTTGGGCATTGGCGTGGTCTTCGGCCAGGCGGTCGACCATTTGTTCGAGGGCGACGATGCCGGCGGCGGCAATAACGCCCACCTGGCGCATGGCGCCGCCCAGGCGCTTGCGCATGGGGTAGGCCGCGTCGATAAAGGCGCGGGAGCCACACAAGAGCGAACCCACCGGGGCGCTGAGGCCCTTGGAGACGCAGAACATCAGCGAGTCGAGGTGGCGGGTGTAGTCGCTCACCTGGGCGTTGTGGGCCAGGGCGGCGTTAAAGATGCGGGCGCCGTCCATGTGCAATTTGGCGCCGCGCTCGTGCGCCACGGCGGCCAGGGCCTCGACCTGGGCGGGAGACCAGGCAATGCCGGCGTGGTTGTTGTGGGTGTTTTCGATGCACACCAGGGTGGGCGGGGCAAAGTGCGGGTTGTAGGGGCGGATGGCGGCGTCGAGTTGGTCGGGGCGGACGATGCCGTCGGGGGTGGACAGGGTGCGGGCGGCCAGGCCGGCGACGTTGGCAAAGGCGCCGCATTCCCAATTGTACATGTGGGAGAACTCTTCAAAAATCACCTCGTCGCCGGCTTGAGTGTGGGCGAGCAGGGCGCAGGAATTGGCCATGGTGCCGGTGGGTACGAAGAGGGCGGCTTCGCTGCCCACTTTGGCGGCGGCTACTTCCTGCAGGCGGAGGACGGTGGGGTCTTCGCCGTAGCAGTCGTCGCCCAAAGGGGCGCTGGCGATGGCTTCCATCATCTCGGGGGTGGGTTGGGTGAGGGTGTCGCTGCGCAGATCTACGGTGCGGTCGGGCATGGGTCAGTTCCTTTGCTTGACGGCGGCGGGGCCTTGACTTATGATTTGCCGACCGAAAACTACGTCACGCGAGGAGTTTTGTAAAATGGCTTTTTCGAGCGAAGGCTTGGTACACCGCACCACGCCCACCGGGCGGCGCGGCATGGTGGCTTCGGCGCACCCGCTGGCGTCGCTGGCCGGCATGCGCATATTGATGCAGGGCGGCAACGCCATCGACGCGGCGGTGGCCACGGCGGCGGCGCTCAACATCGTTGAGGCCTATATGTCGGGCATTGGCGGCGTTGGTTATATGCACATCTACAGCGCCGCCAAAAAAGAACACAAAATTGTCGACTACATTGGCCTGACGCCGGCGGCGGCCGAGGTGTCGCTCTACGACAGTGACGAGAAACAAGACGGCGGGCCGCTGTCGTCGCTGGTGCCCGGCTCGTGCGGCGGCTGGCTGGCGGCGCTGGAGCGCTACGGCACCATGGACGCGGCCACCGTATTTGAACCGGCGATAGAATACGCCGAGCAGGGTTATGCCCTGAGCGTAAAAAACCACGTGTTTTATTCGGGGCGCGAAGCCGCATTGCGCCAATACTCATCTTCGGCGGAGACCTATTTGCTCGACGGCAAGGCGCCGCTGCCCGGCGAAGTGATCGTGCAGCAGGACTTGGCCAATATCTACCGCCAAGTCGCCGAAGGCGGTGCCGAAGTGTTTTACCGGGGCGACATCGGCGCCCGCATCGTGCGCTATATGGAAGAGACGGGCGGCCTCATTACTCAGGAGGATCTGAATCGTTTTGAGGTGGAGTTCCACGACCCCATTGAGATTGACTACCGCGGTTACCGGGTGTGCGCCCCGCCCATGCCCTGCATGGCGGTGCAGTATTTGATGACGCTCAACTTGCTGGAGGGCTACGACATTGCCGGCATGGGGCACAATACGGCCGACACTCTGCACCACTTTATCGAGGCGGTCAAGCTGGCCACCGCCGACCGCACCGAGTACTGCCCCACCGACAACCCGCCCACCGCCGGCATGCTCTCCAAGGAGTACGCCGCCGCGCGCCGCCAGCTCATCACCGACCGCGCCCAGCCCACCGGCGGCGATCGCTACACGGTGGACAAATTGCCCGGCGAGGTGACCGCCGGCGACCCCAACGCCTGGATGAAAACGGAGTGCACCACCCACTTTGACACCATCGACGCCGACGGCAATGCGGTGTCGGTGACCCAAAGTTTGGGCGGCGGCTTTGGCTCGGCCATGGTGGTGCCCGGCACGGGTATCGCGCTCAATAATTTTATGCACTGGTACGACCGCGAGCCCAGAAGTCCCAATGCCATTGCGCCTTTGAAGAAGCTGGAAATGTGTCTGTCGCCGGCGCAGATATGGGACGAGGGCGGTTTGCGTCTGCTCATCGGCACGCCGGGCGGCCACGGCATTTTGCAAACCACGCCGCAGATGATGATGAACGTGCTCGACCACAATATGAACGTGCAGGCGGCCATTGAAGCGCCGCGGCTCAAGACCTTAAAACAGGGGTTGGAGATCGATACCGAATCGCGCATGCCCGCCGAGGTGCTGGCCGAGCTAGAAAAGAAAGGCCACACCTTTAATTTTATAGGAGACTGGTCACCGGCGGTGGGCGGCGGTCAGGCCATTATGGTAGATCCCGACACCGGCTCGTTTATGGGCGGGGCCGACCCGCGGCGCGACGGCTACGCCATGGGGTGGTAGGGTGAGCGCGACGTTAGACGCCTACTTTGTGCGCCAGCACGCCGGCCGCCAGCTAGCGGTTTACAACGAAGACTGCATCGCCGGCATGGGGCAGCGGCTGGAGCCGGGTTCGGTGGACGTAGTGGTGACGTCGCCGCCGTACAATTTGGGCACAGGGTATAAGGGCTACGACGACAGCATGGCGCGGCAGGACTACGTGCGCTGGATGGGCCGGTGGAGCGAGGCGGTGTGCGAAGTGCTCAGCGACGAGGGATCGGTTTTCCTCAACATCGGCGGCAAGCCGTCCGACCCGTGGGGGCCGTTTGAGGTTTTGTTAGAAATGCGCCGGCATTTCGCTTTGCAAAACGTCATTCACTGGGTCAAGTCAATCGCCATCCAGAAGGAAAACGTGGGGCGCTACCCCGGCATTAGCGGCAATGTGTCGGTGGGGCATTACAAGCCGATCAACAGTCCCCGGTACGTCAACGATTGCCACGAGTACATC